>JASFUL010000218.1:0-8606 GCA_050050315.1 Gemmatimonadota bacterium | reverse complement strand
GAGGAGGGCGTCCAGGATCTGGCCGAAGCGGGGCCCGGGCTTCAGGCCCATCCGGATGAGGTCACGTCCGTCCAGGGCCAGGTCGCCCACGGCGAGCGGGGGCAGACGTCGGATGGCGGCCCGCAGGGTCCGGGCCGACGAGGCCACGGCGCGGGCCTGGCGGCCCGAGACGTCCTCCGGACGCTCCGCCCGTTCCGTCACGGCGTCCTCGACCCGCGCCCGCGCGCCGAGCAGGCGGACGACGTCCGGGACCCGCTCGAGCCCGGAGGCGGCCAGCCACCTCCGGACCGTCGGGCCGTCGGCGTCCGGCGAGGGCAGTCCCGCCGCCGCCGTCCGTACCACACCCACCACCCGATCGATGTCGGCGTTGGAGAAGCGGAGTCGGGTGAGGAGCGCGAACGCCGCCCGCGGAGGATCGCCCTCGGGGCCGCCGGCGTCGAGGAGGAGGGCGGCCAATCGCAGGAGCGAGCGGCGGCGAGGGATGCGGTCCACGGCCAGCAGCGTCCGCGACCACCCGTCGGGCTCGCCCTCCGCCCGGCCGGGGCGCCCGGGCGTCCCGGCCAGCTCCGGGTACACCACCGCCAGGGCGCCGGAGGCGGCGTAGAGCCCCAGGGCCCGGGAGGGTCGGCCATCCTTCTGAAGCACCTTCACGAGCTCCTCGCGCACGCGCTCGGGCGACAGTCGCGGGAGGTGGTCCACGGCAACGGCCAGGGCGGTCCACGTGGCCTCGTCCACGGTGAGGTCGTACCGGCCCGCGAAACGGAGCGCCCGGAGCACCCGGAGGTAGTCTTCGGCGAAGCGGTCCCGGGGACGGCCCACCGTGCGCAACACGCCGGCCTCGAGGTCGTCCAGACCCCCGTGGGGATCACGGACTTCGTCGCGGAGCGGGTGCCACGCCACCGCGTTGATCGTGAAGTCGCGCCGGGCGAGGTCGTCCTCGAGCCGCTCGGCGAACTCGACCACGGCGTGGCGGCCGAAGGTCTCGACGTCCTTCCGGAAGGTCGTGACCTCGAAGAGCGTGCCGTCCCGCGAGAGCACCCCCACGGTGCCGTGCTCGATCCCGATCGGGACCGTGCGTCGGAAGACCCTCCGAACCTCCGCGGGCCGAGCCCGGGTCGCGAAGTCCCAGTCGACGGAGTCGAGCCCGGTCAGAAGGTCGCGGACGGCCCCACCCACCGCCCACGTCTCGAAGCCCGCGTCCTCGAGGGTCCGGACCACCCAACGGACGGCCGGCGGCGCGGCGAGCGAGCTCATCCCACCAGCACCGCGCCCCCGTTGACGTTGAGCACTTCCCCCGTCACGTGGCGGGCCAGGCGCGAGCAGAGGAACAGGATCGGACCGGCCACATCCTCCGACGAGGCCACGCGTCCGAGGGGAATCGTCCCTTCGATCCGCTCCATGGCCCCGTCCCCGAAGGCGGGCTCCGACATTTCGGTCTCGATCCATCCCGGAGCCACCGCGTTGACCGTGATGTCCCGTCCGCCGAGCTCGACGCAAAGGCCCTTCACCATGCTGACCATGGCGCCCTTGCTCGCCGCGTAGTCGACGTGGAAGGCCTCGCCGCGCTGCGCGGCCGTGGAGCTCACGAGCACGATCCGGCCACCGCCACGGAGCCGGCGCGCGGCTTCGCGGGTGGCGGCGAAGATGGAGTCGAGGTTGATGGCGAGCGTCCGGCGCCACTGGGCGTCTTCCATGGCCTCGATGGGCACGCTCTCCGGCGGCCAGACGCCGTGGTTCCCCACGAAGATGTCCAGACCGTCGAACTCCCGGTCGGCCCGCTCGAAGAGCCGTTCCACGGCCCCGGCCTCGGTCAGGTCGCCGGCCTCGGCCCACGCCTTCACTCCCAGGCCCTCCATGTCCGTCACCACGGTCCGGGCCTCGTCGTGGCGGGCCCGGTAGCCCAGGCCGACGTTCGCCCCCGCTCGAGCGAGGAGGCGCGCCACCGCGCGACCGACTCCCCGCGAGCCTCCCGTGACGACCGCGTTCCGTCCCTCGAGTCCGAGCAGATCGTCTCCGCCGCTCATGCCGACATCCATTTGCCCCCCAGCTCCTCTTCGTGGTGTCGCTCCGACGCGAGGATCTCCTGGAAGATCCCCCGCGTCTCTTCCGCCAGGGATCCCCTTTCGAGGGCCCGCTCGTACCAGGCCACCTCCTCACCCTCGCGCTCCCTGGCCACGTCCTCCCAGCCGGCCAGCGTCACGTCCGGCCGGGGCACGTTCCTCAGGTCGGTCGGCTTCCGGCCCATCTCGAGCAGACGCGCGGTCAGGCGGGAGAGGTGATGTTGCTCGTCCGCGTGCAGACCGTTCAGGCGCTCCGCTTCGTCGGGGCGGCCGGCCTCCTCGGCCAGCGCCGCCAGGCGGCGGTAGAAGAGCGTCTGCCCCTTCTCCCTCCTCCGGGCCTCCTCCAGGAGGTCGGCGTGGCCATCGTCGTGGTTTCCTCGGCTCATGTCGACCCCCCGGGGTCCGCGTCTCCACCCTCGGCCGGGTCCCCGGAGGACCGCTCGGCGAAGGACCCGTCCACCAGATCGCAGATCAGGTGGCCCAGCGCCAGGTGCAGCTCCTGGGCGTGGGCCGTGACGTCGGTCGGGACCACGAGCGCGTGGTCGACCCGCTCCCGGAGCCGTCCTCCTCCCCGGGCCAGCAGCCCGACCGTGACGATACCGGCGGCCCGCGCCACCTCGGCCGCCCGCAGGAGGTTCTCGGACTCCCCGGAGGTGGAGTGCAGGAAGAGCACGTCGCCCTCTCGACCGAGGGCCTGGACCTGCCGGGCGAAGACCTCTCCGAAGCCGAAGTCGTTGGCCCCGGCCGTCAGGACGCTCGTGTCCGTGGTCAGCGCCAGAGCGGCGAGCCCGGGCCGGTCGCGGCGGAAGCGAACGACGTACTCGGCCGCCAGGTGTTGCGCGTCGGCGGCCGATCCTCCGTTGCCGCAGAAGAGGAGCTTGCCGCCGCCGCGCAGCGCCTCCGTGGTCAGCCGCGCGACCCGGCCCGCCGGGCCGGCGAGGTCCCTCCCGGCGCGACCCGCGAGGCCCGCCAGCTCGAGGAGGCCGCCCCGGATGACGCTGGCCTCGTGGGTCGCCTCCCCCGCGGCCGCGCCGGTCCGGCCGTCCCCCGGGTCGTGGGGCTCCCATTCTCCCGTCTCGTGCACGTCTCGCTCCCTCGTCACAGGTCAGTCGAGCTCGCCGGCCCACAACTCCCGGACCCGTCCCCAAAGGCCCTTCTCGCCGGAGAGGGGAGGCACGGGAAGCGGCTCGAGGTCGTCGAACAGCCTCCGCGGATTCGTCCCCATGAGGAGCTTCAGCTGCTCCTCGCCGCCGACGGACCCGAGGGCTTCGGTCACCTCCCCGGTGTGCAGACTCAGATGAGGCCGGCCATGAAAGTCCGTGGAGAGGTAGTCTGCCCACCCCCTCTTCAGGAGACGGAAGGCGAGGGTCCGGGCGGCCGGCCCGTAGCGACCGACCAGCGAGCCGTTGTTAACCTGGAGGTACGCGCCGGCCTCCCTCCACCGAGCGACCGTCCCGAGGTCACGGTCGATACCGGAGTAGCGCTCCGGGTGGGCCAGGACGGGGGTGAGCCCGGAGAGCCGCAGCCGGCCCAGCACCTCCATGGAGCGCGGCGGAACCTGCATGCCGGACCACTCCACCAGCACGAAGCGGGTGTCGCCGAGGCGAAGACGCTCGTCCGAGAAGTTCCCGTCGGGCACGTCCAGCCGGACCTCGAATCCCAGGCGGAAGTCCAGTTCGGGCCACTTCTCCGCGACGGAGACCGACACCGACCTCCACGCCTCCGTCATCTCATCCATCCGCGCCTCGAAGAAATCGCCGGCCAGGGTCAGATTGGCGTCGAGGTGGGGGGTCGTCACGATCCGGCCGTACCCCTGGTCGACCATCCGGCCCACCCCCTCCAGGGACTCCGCCGCAGTGCGGGCGCCGTCGTCGACGCCCGGAACCAGGTGGCTGTGGAGATCCCCGAGCACGCCGACCGATCCGTCCGCGGCCATGCCCGGGTCAGCGCCGGTCGGCGACCGGCCCGGCCGAGCCGGTCGACGCGAGACGGGCGAGCTCGACGAAGCGGTCGACCGGGCGCCGGTCGTCGAGAGCCGCCCTGCACGCGTAGGTGAGCAGCGCGTCGGCCGCGAGCAGGTGGAACGCCCGGGACCGGTCGTTTTCTCCCCGCCCGGGCACGGCTTCCGACCTCTCGAGCGCCTCGAGGGCCGCCTCGGCCAGACCCTCGACCTCCGGGTCCTCGGGCGCCCCTTCCAGCCACGGGAGCAGCTCCGCCGGGACCTCGGGTCGCGCCGATCGGATCCACCCGGGCGCCGGTCCGGACGTGTCCGTCTCCGCCGGCCCTCGCGCACTCACCCGTCCAGCTCCCCCGCCAGACGCCGCACGATGGACTCCGACGCCCTCAGCGCCTCGTCCATCTTTCCGGGGTCGCCCAGCCCGGCCTGGGCCATGTGGGGCCGTCCTCCACCGCGCCCCCCGGTCACCGCGGCCACCTCACGGACCACCGCGTCGGCGCGAAGCCCCCGCGAGATGAGGTCGTCGGTGACGAACGCGAACAGCGTCTTCTTCTGGTCGGGCAGCTCGGCCCCCAGGACCGCCACGCCGCTCCCGGCGCTTTCCAGGAACCCGTCGCCCCAGCTCCGGGCGTCGTCGGCGTCCCGGGCGCGCAGCAACGTCGCCCGGAAGGCGAAGTCGCCGTCGCCCGGAAGACCGATCCGGTCCTCGGCCACGACCTCCTCGCCAGCACCGCCGCCTTTCCTCAGCTCCGCGAGCAGGGTCTCGAGCTCGTCGCGCTCCCGCTGGAGCTCGCCGATCCGTCGCACGACGTTGTCCGGCGTGGTGCGGAGGGCCTCCGCGGCGTCCTCCAGCCGCTCCTGGACGTCCCGCAGGACCCGGTACGCCCCCGGACCGGTCTGGGCCTCGATCCGCCGCACGCCGGCGGCCACGCCGCTCTCGCCCACGATCTTGAACAGCCCGATCTCGCCCGTATGGCGCACGTGCGTGCCTCCGCACAGCTCCATGCTCACCCCTGGGACCTCCACGACCCGGACCTCGTCGGCGTACTTCTCTCCGAAGAGGGCCATCGCCCCCCTGGCGACCGCGTCCTGGTAGGGCATGTGCCGGATACGTACGCCGTGGTCCTCCCAGACCCTGCGGTTGACGATCGACTCCACCCGGTCCCTCTCGTCTTCCGTCATGGGCGACGTGTGGGCGAAGTCGAACCGGAGCCGGTCCGGCGCCACCAGCGAGCCGCGCTGCACGACGTGCTCTCCGAGAACCTGCCGGAGCGCCGCGTGGAGCAGGTGCGTGGCGGTGTGGTTGCGCTCGGTGTCGTGACGGAGGCCCCGGTGCACCCGCGCCCGGACGTGGAGGGGACCAGCCCCCGGGTCGGGACGGGCGTCGCCCTCCAGCGGCCCGAACACGGCGGTGCGGCCGCCGATCCGGCGCACCTCATCCACGCTGAGGGCCCAGCCGTGTCCCTCCACCGTCCCCTGGTCCGAGACCTGCCCGCCGGCCTCCACGTAGAAGGGGTTGTGGCGCAGCGCGAGCCCGAGGCGCTCGCCCTCGTCGTGCAGCCCGAGGACGTCGGTCTTCACCACCGTGTCGCTGTAGCCCACGAACTCCTGGGCGGCGTCGGCCTCGAGAAACGTCCACCCCTCGAAGTCCTCGTCGGCCTCGATGCGGTGTCCTCCTTCGGCCCGGTCGGCGCGGCTCCGCTCCCGCTGGGCCGCCAGCGCCTCCTCGAAACCCCGCTGATCGACGTCGTAGCCGCGCTCCTGCGCCATGAGGACGGTCAGGTCCAGGGGGAAGCCGTACGTGTCGTACAGGCGGAACGCCTCGTCCCCAGGGACGGTGCCTTCCCCGCCCTCGGGCGCCAGCTCCTCGAAGCGGGCCATCCCGTCCTCGATGGTGGCCAGGAAGCGGTCCTCTTCGGCGCGTGTGGTCTTGAGGAGGTGCTCGCGGCGACGCCCGAGCTCGGGGTAGGCCGCCTCCATCGACTCGACCACCTCCCCCACGACCCGGACGAGCGTCGGGTCCCTGCGTCCCAGCAGCCACGCGTGCCGGACCGCCCGCCGGAGGATCCGCCGGAGCACGTAGCCGCGACCCTCGTTGGACGGGAAGACCCCGTCGGCCAGGAGGAACGCCACCGCCCGGGCGTGATCGGCCAGCACCCGGTAGCTCGTCCCCTCCTCGCTCCCGGCGTCGTACGGCCGCCCCACGACCTCGGCGACGGCGTCCAGCAGGGGCCGGAACAGGTCCGTGTGGAAGTTCGAATCCACTCCCTGGAGGACGGCGGCGATCCGTTCCAGACCCGCGCCGGTGTCGATCGAGGGCGCGGGGAGCGGGTGAAGCTCGCCCTCCCCGTCCCGATCGAACTGCATGAAGACGAGGTTCCAGAGCTCGACGAAGCGACCTTCCTCGCCCATCCGCTCGAACGCCTCCGTCTCGGGCGAGGGATCCGACTCCCGCTCCGCCACCGGCCGAAGGTCGTAGTGGAGCTCCGAGCACGGACCGCACGGCCCGGTGTCCGCCATCTGCCAGAAGTTGTCCTTGTCGCCCAGGCGGTAGATCCGTTCCGCCGGAACCCCCACCCGCTCCTCCCACAGCTCCGCGGCCTCGTCGTCGGTGTGGTGGACGGTGACGTACAGCCGCTCGGGATCCAGACCGAGATCCACCGTCAGGAACTCCCACGCGTACTCGACGGCCTTCTCCTTGAAGTAGTCGCCGAAGGAGAAGTTGCCGAGCATCTCGAAGAACGTGTGATGGCGGGCCGTTCGCCCGACCTCCTCGAGGTCGTTGTGCTTCCCCCCCGCGCGCACGCACTTCTGGGAGGTCACCGCCCGGTTCCACGGCACCTCCTCCTGGCCCAGGAAGACCTTCTTGAACTGCACCATCCCCGCGTTCGTGAAGAGGAGGGTCGGGTCCTCGGACGGAACGAGCGACGAGGAGGGGCGCACCTCGTGCCCTCGCTCGGCGAAATAGTCGAGGAAGCGCTGGCGGATCTCTTCTGCCTTCATCGTCCCTCGGGACGTCGGTTGACCGTGCTCGATGCCCACCGGCCGGGCGGGAGTCCGACCCCACCGGAAGGCGGTGAACTTAATGGTACTCAGGCCCCTGTGGGAGGTTCGCCGCCCCCTCGGCGCTGCCGGGAGGCCACCGGTGACGAGCGCGACCCGGCGGAACGCGAACGGGCGGGGCTCCCGGACGCGCCGGGGGCCCCGCCCGCGGGACACCACAGGGGAGGGTCAGTCGTCGTCGCCCTCCTCCTGCGCCGCCTCCTCCTCGTCCTCGGCGTGCCCGGGAAGCTGCAACGCGGCTCGCAGCCTGTGATCGATCTCCTCGGCCACATCCGGGTTCTCGGTGAGGAACTCCTTCGAGTTCTCCTTCCCCTGGCCGAGGCGGAGGTCCCCATACGAGTACCAGGCCCCGGCCTTGTCCACGATCTCCAGCTCCGACCCGAGGTCGAGGAGCAGCCCGAGGTGGCTGATGCCCTCGTTGTACATGATGTCGAACTCGGCCTGCTTGAACGGCGGGGCGCACTTGTTCTTCACCACCTTCACGCGGGTCCGATTCCCCACCACATCGCTCCCGTCCTTCACGGCCCCGATCCGTCGGATGTCCAGACGGAGCGACGCGTAGAACTTGAGGGCCCGTCCCCCGGACGTCGTCTCGGGATTCCCGAACATGACCCCGACCTTGATCCGGATCTGGTTCGTGAAGACCACCGCGGTGTGGGACCGGTTCACGGCGCCCGTGAGCTTCCGGAGCGCCTGGCTCATGAGCCGGGCCTGCAGCCCCACGTGCGTGTCCCCCATCTCGCCTTCGATCTCCGCCCGGGGCACCAGCGCCGCCACCGAGTCGATGACCACGATGTCCACGGCGTTCGAGCGGATCAGGACCTCGGCGATCTCGAGCGCCTGCTCCCCGGTGTCGGGCTGGGAGACGAGCAGGTTGTCGACGTCGACGCCCAGCCTGCGCGCGTAGTTCACGTCCAGGGCGTGCTCGGCGTCGATGAAGGCGGCCACGCCGCCCTTCCTCTGGGCGTTGGCGATGACGTGGAGGCAGAGGGTCGTCTTCCCCGACGACTCGGGGCCGTAGATCTCGGTGATCCGACCGCGGGGGATCCCACCGATCCCGATGGCCGCGTCGAGGTTGACCGCCCCGGTGGGGATCGCCTCGATCTGGACCTTGGCCCCGTCGGCCCCCATCCGCATGATGGCGCCCTTGCCGTAGGAGCGCTCGATCTGGCTGATGGCCGTGTTGAGGGCCTTCTCCTTCTTCTCGCTCAGCTCCGCCGTCGCCATCGACACTCTCCGTCTCGGCCTGGATGGGTGGGGTGAGGCGGGATGGAGGGCCGATGGACCCGCCCCGCCCGGACGACAAGGTACGCAACCCGAAGAGAAAGCGAAAGGTCCCGACTCGCCGTCCCCGCGCGCCTCCCATACTAATGGTGCGTTCCCGGTCGGAGGAATGCTTCCCGGGGACGGCCGACGGCCCCCGGGGAGGCCACCGCGGGCCCGAGGGCGCCGGAACCCTTCCCCCGAGGGTCGGTGTTTGTACGCCGACGTGACGCCCCCCCTCACCGCGGGTCGCGGCTGATCCC
>JASFUL010000217.1:0-8616 GCA_050050315.1 Gemmatimonadota bacterium | reverse complement strand
CGGGCGGCCGGATCGGATCGTCGACGTCGCGGCGGACTGTCTGCTGCCCGGGGAGGCGCTGAGCGCCGTGTGGGGCGCGCTGCGGGGGGCCTGGGGGCCGGGAGCGCGGCACCTGCCCCCGGGCCGGGGGCTGCGCCTCACCCTCCGGAGCGTGGAGGACGGCGCGTTGCTGCTGGTCGAGCCCGACGAGGCGGGCGGGAATCGTCGGAAAGGGAGGAGCCGGGCGGGTGAGGCCGTCCACGGGCCGGATCGAGACGGGGCGGCCCGGCTGGTGGCCGCCGTCGAGGGGTTGTGGGCCGTCTGGTGGCGCGGGGAGCCGGCAAGAGAGCCGGTGCTGCTGGCCGGCACTCCCGAGACCGTCGAGATCTGGCGGGGCCGCCGCCTGCGGCTGGGTCCCACCGCGTTCCTCCAGGTCAACGAGGGGGCGGCCGAGCTGCTGCACGAGGCGGTCCTGGAGGAGCTGGGGGCGGACCGGGCCACCGGACGCCGCTTCGTGGACGGCTACTGCGGCGTCGGCGCCTACGGCCGCGCGCTGGCCGGGGGCGGGGGTCGGGCGGTGGGGATCGAGCTGGACGAGGGCGCCGCCCGAGCCGCCGGTCGAGGAGCTCCGGACGGCTTCACCGTGCTCCCGGGACGGGTGGAGGACCGCCTGGAAGAGGCGCTGCCTGCGGACGCGGCGGTCCTCAACCCGCCGAGGACGGGCCTCGACGACGCCGTGCCCGCCATCCTGCGGGACCACGGCCCACCCCGCGTGGTGTACGTGAGCTGTGACCCGCCCACGCTGGCCCGCGACGTGGCCCGACTGGAGGGGGTGTACCGCCTGGAGCGCCTCCGGGCCTTCGACCTGTTCCCGCAGACCGCCCACGTCGAGACCGTCGCCTCGCTCGAACGGAGGAGCTGACCCGTGCTCTACCACGTCACCGTCGGCGACCGCACCCTGTCCGTCGAGCTCGGATCGGAAGAGGTCACGGTCGACGGACGCCCGGTCCAGGCGGATCTGCGACGCGTCCCCGGGACGCGCGTCCACTCGCTCCTCCTCGACGGTGCGTCCCACCGGGTGGTGGCGCGGCAGGACGGGAACGGCACCTGGAACCTGCACCTCCGGGGTCGGCGGATGCGCGCCGGCGTGATCGACGAGCGCACCCGGATCATCCGTGAGATGACCGGCGCCGGCACCGCCGCCAGCGGGCCGGCCGCCCTGCGCGCCCCCATGCCGGGCCTCGTGGTCAAGGTCGAGGTGGAGGAGGGCGACGCGGTGGAGCCAGGCCAGGGGCTCGTCATCGTCGAGGCGATGAAGATGGAGAACGAGTTGAGGGCCGCCGCGGCCGGCCGCGTAGCGCGGGTGCTCGTCGAGCCAGGCGAGGCCGTGGACAAGGACCAGGTCCTGATCGAGCTCGAGAGCACGGACGGGAGCGGAGGAGGCGACTGATGGCCGAGGGGGTGGAGGCCGGGCACGGTTCCGGAGGTGGACCCGACGATCCGGGGGAGCGGACCGACAGCGGGATTCCCGTCCGGTCGGTGTACGGCCCGGGCGACGTCCAGGTCGATCCGGCGGCCGACCTCGGTGAGCCGGGGACCTATCCGTTCACCCGGGGCCCCTACCCGACGATGTACCGGGGCCGGGTCTGGACCATGCGCCAGTACGCCGGCTTCGGCACCGCGGAGGAGACGAACCGCCGGTACCATTACCTTCTGGACCGGGGCCAGACGGGCCTGAGCGTCGCCTTCGACCTCCCGACCCAGATGGGATACGACTCGGACGCCTCCATGGCGGCCGGCGAGGTCGGACGCGTGGGGGTGGCCATCGACTCCCTCGACGACATGCGGACCCTCTTCGACGGGATCGACCTGGGCGCCGTCTCGACCTCCATGACGATCAACTCGACCGCGGCCATCCTCCTGGCCCTCTATGTGGCGGTGGCCGACGAACAGGGGGTCCCCCGGGAGCGTCTCGCCGGAACCGTCCAGAACGACGTGCTGAAGGAGTACGTCGCCCGGGGAACGTACATCTACCCGGTGGACGCGAGCCTCCGGTTGATCAGCGACATCATCGCCTTCTGCGCCGACCAGGTCCCGCGCTGGAACACGGTCTCGATCTCCGGCTACCACATCCGCGAGGCCGGCTCCACGGCACCCCAGGAGGTCGCCTTCACCTTCGCCAACGGGTTGGAGTACGTGGACCGGGCGCTGTCCGCGGGGATCGACCTGGAGGACTTCGCGCCCCGGCTGTCCTTCTTCTTCGCCGCCCACAACGACTTCCTCGAGGAGGTCGCCAAGTTCCGGGCCGCGCGCCGCTTGTGGGCCCGACTCATGCGCGAGCGGTACGGCGCGAGCGACCGGAGCTGCAGGCTCCGCTTCCACACCCAGACCGGTGGAAGCACCCTCACGGCCCAGCAGCCCCTCAACAACACGGTCCGCGTCACCGTCCAGGCGTTGGCGGCGGTCCTGGGGGGCACCCAGTCCCTCCACACGAACGCCTACGACGAGGCGCTGGCGCTCCCCACCGAGGAGAGCGCCCGGATCGCGCTCCGCACCCAGCAGATCCTCGCGCACGAGTCGGGCACGGTCCGCGTCGCCGACCCCCTGGGAGGGAGCTGGTACGTGGAGGCGCTGACCGACGAGATCGAGGCCCGGGCCCGGGCCTACCTGGACGAGATCGACGAGCGCGGCGGGGCGTCCAGGGCCATCGACTTCATGCAGAAGGAGATCCACCGGTCCGCGTACCGGCATCAGCTGGCCGTGGAGAACGGCGAGAAGGTGGTCGTCGGGGTCAACGAGTACGTGGAGGACGAGGCGCGGCAGCCCATCCGGCAGCCGGACTACGGCGCCCTGGAGAAGGGTCAGAAGGCCCGGCTGGCGGGGCTTCGCTCGCGGAGGGATTCCGCGGCGGTCGACGTCGCGCTGGAAGCCGTGCGCGAGGCCGCACGGGGCGACGCCAACCTCATGCCGCCCATCGTGGGGGCCGTGAAGTCGCTGGCCACGCTGGGCGAGATCAGCGACGCGCTCCGGGACGAGTGGGGCACGTTCGACACGTAGGCGTGCCCGACCCGGCTCGTCCCCGTTCCCGAGGGTCCCGCCTAGTATCCGAGCAGGCCCGCGATTAGGTTTTGCGGCTGGACGAGGGCCGTTCCCGACGGGCGCCCCTCCGCGCTGACCCAGGCGATGGTTCCCATGCCCACGTACGAGTACCGCTGCCCCGAGGGTCACACCTTCGAGGTCTTCCAGAAGATGAGCGACGAGCCCGTGGCCGAATGCCCCGAGTGCGGGAAGCCGGCGGAGCGGATCCTCTCCGGGG
Organism: Gemmatimonadota bacterium; assembly: GCA_050050315.1. Lineage (GTDB taxonomy): Bacteria > Gemmatimonadota > Gemmatimonadetes > Longimicrobiales > Gaopeijiaceae > JASFUL01. Next base: position 5,321 of record JASFUL010000217.1, on the reverse strand, counting down.
GCGCGGGCTTCCTCTTCAAGGGCGAGGGCTTCTACATCACGGACTACCGGAGCGAGGAGTACAGGAAGAAGGCCGCCGCGGAGGGCGGCGCCGAGCCCGGGAAGTCCGAGGGAGGGGCCGGGAAGAAGCCGGGAGAGGCGGGGAAGGGAAGCGAGGGGGGCGGGGAGTCGAAGGCCGCCGCCAAGAAGAAGAAGAAGGAGAGCGACTGACGTGTCCGAGTCCGCGATCCGGTCGGCCGTGCGCGAGGCCCTCGAGGAGATGGGAGTCCCGGACGCCGAGGTGCCCCTGGAGCGGCCCCGGGATCCCGAGCACGGGGACCTGGCCACCAACGTGGCCATGACGCTGGCCTCCCGTCTTCGCCGTCCGCCTCGGCAGATCGCCGAGGAGGTCGTCGACCGGATGGACCTGGAGGGCGCCGGCGTGACCTCCGTGGAGGTGGCGGGTCCCGGCTTCCTGAACTTCCGCCTCTCCACCGCCTCGCTGGCCGATCTCCTGGCCGACGTGCTCCGGGCCGACGACACGTTCGGCCGGAGCGCGACGGGCGGGGGCGAGCCGGTGATGGTGGAGTGGGTCTCGGCCAACCCCACCGGGCCGCTCCACGCGGGCCACGGTCGGCAGGCCGCCCTCGGCGACGCCATCGCCCACCTCCTGGAGTGGACCGGATGGCGGGTGCAGCGGGAGTTCTACTACAACGACGCCGGCGTGCAGATGGAGCGGCTGGCAGAGAGTGTCCGGGCTCGCTACCGGGAGCTCCAGGACGTTCCGGCCGAGATCCCCGAGGGTGGCTACCACGGGGAGTACGTCATCGACGTAGCCCGCTCCCTCGTGCAGGAGGTGGGCGCCCAGTGGCGGGAAGACGACTCGGCCGACGCGCTGGCGGCCATGCGACGCTTCGGGGCCCGCGTCCTGATGGAGGAGATCCAGCGCGACCTGGCCGAGCTCCGCATCCACTTCGACGAGTACTACCGCGAATCGTCGCTGTACGAGGACGGACGCATCGAGAAGGTGATCCACGACCTGCGGGAGACCGGGCTCGTCTACGACCGGGACGGCGCGGTGTGGCTCCGGACCAGCGAGTTCGGTGACCAGAAGGACCGGGTCATGGTCAAGAGCGACGGCAACCCGACGTACTTCCTGCCCGACGTGGCCTACCACGTGACCAAGTGGGAGCGGGGCTTCCACCGGGCGATCAACGTGCAGGGAGCCGACCACCACAGCACCGTGGACCGGGTCCGGGCGGGGCTGCAGGCCCTCGGGCTACCGGAGGGCTATCCCGAGTACGTGCTGCACCAGATGGTGACGTTCGAGCGGGGCGGGGAGGAGATCAAGCTCAGCAAGCGGGCGGGGTCCTACACCACGCTGCGCGACCTCTTCGAGGAGGTGGGCGTCGACGTCACCCGCTGGTTCTTCCAGATGCGCAAGCCCGAGGCGCACCTCGTCTTCGACCTCGACGCGGCGCTGGACCTCTCCGAGAAGAACCCGGTCTACAAGGTCCAGTACGCCCACGCCCGCATGCACCAGATCTTCGTGAAGGCGGGCGTGGCCCCCCGGGACGTCACGGGCGAGGGCGTGGACCTCGGGCGCCTCGAGACCGACGACGAGCGGGAGCTGGTGAAGCAGCTCGCGGAGTTCCCCGAGCTCGTCGAACGGGCGGCCGACGCACGGGCGCCCCACCTCGTCTGCGACTACCTCGAACAGACCGCCAGCCTCGTCAACTCGTGGTACCACGCCGGGAATCCCTCCCGGAATCCCGAGCTCGCGGTCCTGGTGGACGACGCCGGTCTCCGTGCCGCCCGGCTCTGCCTGGCCCGGGCGGTCCAGATCGTGCTCCGCAACGGTCTGAGCGTCCTCGGCATCAGCTCCCCGCACCGCATGGTCCGGAACGAGGTCGACGAGGACCCGACCTCGTGACGTCGCACCCGGACGACGGACTCCGCTCCGGCGGAGCCGAGGAACCCCGGAGGGACCCGACCGACATGTCGATCCTTGTCGTTGGCAGCGTCGCGTTGGACACCGTCGAGACCCCGTTCGGAAAGGCCGAGCGCGTCCTGGGCGGGTCCGCCAACTTCTTCGCGGCGGCCGCCTCGCTCTTCGGCCGGGTCCAGGTCGTGGGCGTCGTGGGCGACGACTATCCCCTGGACGAGCTCACCTTCCTCACGGACCGGGGCGTGGACATCTCGGGCGTCGAGCGGGTCGAGGGAGAGAGCTTCTTCTGGGCGGGGCGCTACGACTACGACCTGAACAGCCGCGACACCCTCGAGACGCGCCTGGGGGTCTTCGCCGACTTCCGGCCCGTGGTCCCCGAGGGCTTCCGCGACGCCCGCTTCGTCTTCCTCGGCAACATCCACCCGTCCCTCCAGCTCGACGTCCTCGACCAGGTCCACGAGCCCGAGCTCGTGTTCTGCGACACGATGAACTACTGGATCGAGGGCAACAGAGAGGAGCTCGTCTCCCTCCTGAGCCGGGTGGACGTGCTCCTGGTGAACGACGCGGAGGCGCGTCAGCTCGCCCAGGAACCCAACCTCCTGCTCGCCGCCCGCTGGATCCAGGCGCGGGGTCCCCGACACGTCGTGGTGAAGAAGGGCGAGCACGGGGCCATCCTGTACGCTCCGGACTGGGTCTTCTTCGCGCCGGGCTATCCCCTCGACGAGGTCTACGACCCGACCGGCGCGGGGGACGCCTTCGCCGGGGGCTTCGTGGGCTACCTCTCGGGCTCCGGCGAGGTGGACCGCGACGAGCTGCGGCGCGCCATGATCTACGGCTCGGCCACCGGCTCCTACGCGGTGGAGCGCTTCAGCATCGACCGCTTCCGGGACCTGACCGCCCTGGACGTGGCCCACCGGGTCGAGGAGTTCCGCGAGATGACCGCCTTCGAGCACGAGCTGGAGGAGTTCGCACGTGTCTGACGCCGACCGACGCTCCGCCGACGCAACGGGCACCGGGTCCGGGCTGAGCTACCGGGAGGCCGGTGTCGATCTCGAAGCGGCGGACCGGGCCAAGCATCGCCTGAAGGAGCTGGTGGCGGCCACGCGGGATGCCGAGACGCTTTCGCAGGTCGGCCATTTCGGGGGCCTCTACGCCGTTCCGTCCGGCGCCCGGCAGCCGGTGCTGGTCTCGAGCGCCGACGGCGTGGGGACCAAGCTCAAGGTGGCGTTCATGGCGGGACGCCACGACACGGTGGGCCAGGACCTCGTGAACCACTGCGTGGACGACATCCTGGTGCAGGGCGCGCGCCCCCTCTTCTTCCTGGACTACCTGGCCACCGGCCGGATGGACGAGGCGGTGGTCGCGGAGGTGGTGGCGGGCGTCGCCCGGGCGTGCCGGGAGAATCGGTGCGTACTCCTCGGGGGGGAGACCGCCGAGATGCCGGACTTCTACGACGCCGGAGAGTACGACCTGGCCGGCTTCATCGTGGGACTCGTGGAGCGCGACCGGATCCTCGACGGAGGCCGGGTCCAGGAAGGTGACGCCCTCGTGGGGCTGCCCTCGTCCGGGCTCCACACCAACGGCTTCACGCTGGCCCGTCGGGTCGTCTTCGGCCACATGGGGCTCGGCGTGGACGATCCCATGCCCGACACCGACGGAAGCGTGGCCGACGCCCTGCTGGCCGTGCACCGCAGCTACCTGGACGCCCTCTGGCCGCTCCTCGAGGCCGACCGGATCCGTGGGCTGGCCCACATCACCGGCGGCGGCTTTCCCGGCAACATCCCCCGGGTCCTCCCGGAGGGGTTGGGTGCCGTGGTGGACCGGACGACGTGGCGCGTGCCTCCCGTCTTCGAGATGCTCCGCCGGGCCGGAGGGGTCGACCGCGACGAGATGTACCGGGTCTTCAACATGGGCGTGGGCATGGTGGCGGTCGTGGCCGCCGACCGGGCCGACGGGGTCGTCGGCGACCTCCGGGCTCGGGGCGAGGAGGCGTGGATCCTGGGGAGCGTCGAGGCGGGCGAGGGAGTGCGGTACGCGTGAATCCGATGCGACGGAGGCACCGGGCGGTACGGATCGGCGCGCTCGCCGTCTCGATCCTGGCGGTCCTGCCGCGTCCCACGAGCGCCCAGGAGGTCGGGCACGTCCGGTTGTGCGGGGAGCCGGAGACGCCGTACTACGCGCCCTGCGTGGAAGCCGCGCTCGCCGTGCAGGCGGCCCGGGCGGCGATCGGGCTGGCGGCGGCCGGGGGTGCGGACCTGGCGGGCACCAACAGCACCCTGGGCATGCGCCTCGGGAGCACCCCGAGGTTCGCGCTGGGCGTGCGCGTGGGGGCGGTGCGGGCTCCGGTGGCGATCCTGGGCACCGTCCCGGCCAGCGACGGGACCGGCTGGCTCCCCGGAGTCCGCGCCACCGGGGCGGTGGCGGTCTTCGACGGCTTCTCGACCGCGCCGACGATGGGGGGAATCCTCGCGGTGGACCTCCTCGCGACGGCGTCCTGGGTCGGCACGTCCGCCGACGACGGATTCGACGGCGAGGGGCGGCTCGGGGGCGGCGTCGGAATCCGATTGGGCGTCTTCCGGGAGTCGTTCACGCTGCCCGGCGTGACGCTCACGGCGGCCCGCCGCTGGATGGGACAGACCCGGATCGGCACCTTCGGCGACGAGAACGGCCAGGGGGCCGAGTTCGACAACACGGTGACCTCGTTACGCGCCGTGATCGGCAAGGAGCTGTTCGCGGTCGGCTTCCTCGCGGGCGTCGGCTGGGAGCGCTACGGGGGCGACGTCGTCATCCAGGCGTCGGCGCCCGCGACGCCCGACCAGCTCATCACCACGGAGGACTTCCACGCGGAGCGAGCGCTCGTCTTCGGGGGGCTTTCGTGGAACTTCCTGGTCCTCCAGCTCTCGGCCGAGGCCGGCTGGGCCGGGGGCTTCAACGCCATCCCGGACCGGGCCGCTGGATTCGACCCCACCCGCGGGGCCTTCTTCGGCGCCGTGGCGTTCCGCGTCATCCTGTGAGCCGCGGCCGGTGAGCGAGCCCGTCGTCAGCCCGGCGGACCGCGAGCACCTGAAGGCCGCCGTCGCGCTGGGGCGCCGCGGGCGAGGCAGGGTGCGTCCGAACCCGATGGTGGGGTGTCTCGTGGTGCGTGACGGGACCGTGGTGGGCGCCGGGTGGCACGAGGAGTTCGGGGCTCCCCACGCCGAGGCCCATGCCCTGGAGGCGGCGGGAGCCGAGGCGAGAGGGGCCACGGCCTACGTGAGCCTGGAGCCGTGCCGACACGAGGGCAAGACGCCGGCGTGCACGTCCGCGCTGATCCGGTCCGGGATCGCCCGGGTCGTGTTCGGCGCCGCCGATCCCACGCCCGAGGCCGGTGGGGGCGGACGTGTCCTGCGGGAGGC
>JASFUL010000216.1:0-8625 GCA_050050315.1 Gemmatimonadota bacterium | reverse complement strand
CGAGGAGGAGGGTGTGGCCGAGGAGCTGGTCCGTGACGCGCCCGACCTCCTCCTCGTGGCCATGGGAAGCCCGAGGCAGGAGCGCTTCATGGGCCGGCTGCCGCGGGAGGGCGGGCCGACGGTGGTCGTGGGCGTGGGGGGGACGTTTGACGTCCTTGCGGGGCGTACCCGCGACGCGCCCTCCTACGTGCGGGGCAGCGGCTTCGAGTGGCTCTACCGGGCGCTCCAGAGCCCCCGGCTCTTCCGGCGTTACGCCGCGGTGAAGCCCTGGTTCGTGAGCCGCGTGCTGGTGGAGCGTCTCACCGGGCGCCCTCCGGAGTTCCGCCCGTGAGCACCCGTCCCCACGCGCCGGAGACGACGGCGCGCTGGAGCGCCGCCGCCCGGGAGGTGCACCGGTGGATGGCAGACCGGGACTACGCGGGCTGGGATCCCTTCGACTTCCTGGCCTCGCCCTGGCTCCGTGCCGCGACCCTCGGGACCCGCTGGGGAGGCGTCGCGCTCACCCAGCTCGGGCGGCGCCTCCCGTTCCAGCTCCGACCGCTCCTGGGCGTCCCGAGACTGCGGAACGCGAAGGGCGTGGCCCTCGTCGTCGAGTCGCTCCTGCGCCTGCAGCGTCGCGCCGGCGACCCGGCGCTGGGCGAGGAGGCCCGGGGGCTTACGGGGTGGCTCCTGGGCTCCCAGGGAGCCGAGGGAGGCTGGGGGTACCCCTTCCCGTGGGCGAACCGGAGCTTCCGGGTGCCCGCGGGGACTCCGTCGTCCGTCGTGACGGCCTTCGTGGGTCACTCGCTGCTGGACGCGGCGGAGGCCGGCCTCCGCGCCGGGGCCGTCGAGGACGGGCTCGACCGGGCCGGGACCTTCCTGCTCCAGGGGCTGGGCCGGAGCGGCTCCGACGACGGTCCGTTCTGCTTCAGCTACACCCCCGCGGACCGACGCTTCGTCCACAACGCGTCCGTCCTGGCGGCGGCACTGCTGGCCCGGATCGGGCGCAGGTGGGGACGGGACGAGGCGCTGGACGCGGCCCTCCGAGCGGCCCGCTTCACCGTGATGAGCCAGGACGAACGGGGGCTGTGGCCGTACGGTCTCGGCTCCCGGGACCGGTGGGTCGACTCGTACCACACGGGGTACATCCTGATGAGCCTCCGCACCGTCGCCGAGGCGCTTCCGGGAGGGGGCCTCGAGGCGTCGATCCGGCGGGGCGTCCGGGCGTGGGAGCGGACCTTCCTGGTCCCGCCCGCCGTCGCCCACAGGCCCGGTCGACCCTGGCCGGTCGACGCGCACGCGGTCGCCCACGCCATCCTGACGCTCCTCCGTTTCGACGACCTCGTGCCGGACGCCCGGGTCCGGGCGGAGACGCTGGCCGCGTGGGCCCTGGACGAGATGTCGACCGGGGAGGGTCGTTTCCACTACCTGCGGCACCGCCGCTGGACGAACCGGCTACCCTACATGCGGTGGGTCCAGGCGTGGATGCTCCGGGCCCTGTCCGAGCTCGCGGCGCGCTCGTCCGACGGACCCGCCGGGGACGCGACGGGGTCCCGGACGGCGACGACGGCGGCGGGGCGGGAAGCGCCGGGGGAGGGCTGAATCGTGTGCGGGCTGGTGGGCTGGACCGGGGCGCCTCAGCCCCGGGCGGCGCTGGAGGAAGCGTTGAGGCGCCTGCGGCACCGGGGGCCGGACCGCGGCGCGCTCCGCCGGTTCGCGAGTGCCTCGGGCGAGGTCTGGCTGGGCTTCCGTCGCCTCGCCATCCAGGACCCCACCCCCCGATCCGATCAGCCCATGACGGATCCCGACGGCCGTCACACGATCGTGTTCAACGGCGAGATCTACAACGTCGGGACGCTCCGGCGGGAGCTCGAGGGCAGGGGGCACGCCTTCCGCACCACCGGGGACACCGAGGTCCTCCTGGCCGGGTGGCGCGAGTGGCGGGAGGGTGTCCTCGAGCGGCTGCGGGGGATGTTCGCCTTCGCTGTCCACGACGCGGTGAGCGGGGAGATCTTCCTGGCCCGGGATCGCCTGGGGATCAAGCCGCTCTACGTCGCGCGGACGACCGACGGCCTCGCGTTCGCCTCCGAGGTGAAGGCGCTCCTGGCGCTCCGGGGGGTCGAGGCCGTTCCGGACCCGACCGAGCTGGCCCGCTTCCTGACCTTCCTGTGGGTCCCCGATCCCGGGACGCTCTTCCGGGGCATCCGGCAGCTCGAGCCCGGGAGCTGGGCCCGGTGGGCGGGCGGGAGGCTGGACACCCGACGCTACTGGCGGCTTCCCCTCGACGAATCGGACGATGGCCCGGAGGACGGAGAGACCGTCGAGCGCGTGGAGGCGCTCCTCGAGGACGCCGTGCGTGAGCGACTCGTCAGCGACGTGTCCCTCGGCGCCTTCCTGTCGGGCGGGATCGACTCGTCGCTCATCGTCGCGCTCATGCGCCGGGCCGGGGCGGGACGGGTCCTGACCGAGACCGCGGTCTTTCCCCGCGAGGACCGCCGCTACCGGATCGACGAGGAGGACGCGCCCTTCGCCCGGCGGGTGCGGGACCACTTCGGCGACCTGGAGTACCGGGAGGAGCGCCTCGAAGTGGACGTGGCGACGCTGCTTCCGCTCCTGGTTTGGCACGCCGACGATCCCGTGTCCGACCCCGCCGCCCTCTCCACGTACGTGATCTGCGAGGCCGCGCGGAGCGAAGCCACGGTGATGCTGGCGGGGATGGGAGCCGAAGAGCTCTTCGCGGGCTACCCCCGCCACCGGGCCACCCTCGTCGGGGAGCGCTATGCCCGCCTGCCCCGGGTCCTGCGCCGGAGTGTCGTGGAGCCCCTCGTCCGGCGCCTTCCCGGAGCCCGGCCCGGTCCCTTCCTCCGTCCGTTCCGGAACCTCAAGAAGTTCGCGCGCAGCGCCGGGAGACCCTTCGAGGAGCGCTACCTCGGCTTCGTGAGCTACTACGACGCCGACGAGCTCGACACCCTCTTGTCCGGGGAGGTCGCCCGGGAGGGTGAGGAGGACCCGTGGGCCCGCCACCGCGCCCACCTGGACCGCTCGGTCGGCATGGATCCTGTGTTCCGGATGACGCACCTGGACCTCCACACCTTCCTCCCCAACCTCAACCTCGCCTACACCGACCGGGCGAGCATGGCCGCGTCGGTCGAGGTCCGCGTCCCCCTGGTGGACCACCGGCTGGTGGAGGCGGTGGCGCGTCTTCCGTCCCGTTTCAAGCTCCGGAGGGGACGTTCGAAGTGGGTGCTGAGGGAGGTGGCGGCACGGCACCTCCCCCGGGAGATCGTCGAGCGGGCCAAGACCGGCTTCGCTGCTCCGGTGCGCTCGTGGACGCGCGGAGTCCTCCGGCCCGTCATCGGGGAGCTCCTGTCCCCGGAGCGGGTCCGGCGGCGGGGGTTCCTCGACCCGGACGCCGTGGGCCGGGTCGTGGCCGACCTCCAGGAGGGACGCGAGGACAACGCCCTGCGGGTGTGGGCGCTCCTCACGCTCGAGCTGTGGGCGAGCACGTTCCTGGACGGCGACGGATCGTCGCCGGTGACGCTGTGAACGTCGGCTCCGGGGGAGAGGACTCCCGGCGCGCCGGCTTCGGCGACGGGCGACCGGACGTCGGAGCGGACGCCCTGGCCCGCAACACGGGGCTCAACGCCCTGGGCCTGGGCCTGCCGCTCCTCGTGGCCCTGTGGGCCATCCCGGTGCTCGTCGACGGTCTGGGCCTGGAACGCTTCGGGGTCCTCGGGATCGCGTGGATGATCCTGAGCGTCGTGAGCGAGGTCGGCTTCGGACGGGCCACCACCCGGTTCGCGGCCGAGGCGCTGGGACGGGGCGCGCCGGAGCAGCTCCGGACCGCCCTGCGGTGGACCGTTCTGCTCCAGGTCGTCCTAGGCCTCGGTTCCGGGGTGGCGTTGGCTCTGGCGACGCCCTGGCTCGTCGACGCCGTCCTTCGCATCTCGGCGGCGGTCGCCGGCGAGGCCCGGGTGACCCTGCTCGTTCTCGCCGGGGGACTGCCCCTCACCCTGGTCGGCGTCCCCTTCCGGGGGCTGCTGGAGGCCGGCCAGCGCTTCGGACGGGTGAACCTCGTCCGCACCGTGACCGGCGTGACGAACCAGGGGCTCCCGGTGGCCGCCCTCGCCGTCGGGCTGGGCCTGCCCGGGGTCCTGGCCGCGTTGATCGTCTCGCGGGCGGCCGGGAGTGTCGCGTATGCCGTCCTCGCGTGGCGGGTCTACCCGGACGCCTTCCGGGGACCCGGCCGGGGGCCGGGGGTCGGGGAGATCGTGTCGTACGGCGCCTGGGTGACCGTGTCGACCGTGGTCTCGCCGATCCTGGTCTACCTCGACCGCTTCCTCCTGGGTGCCCTCGTGTCGGTCACGGCGGTGGGCCTCTACACGCCCGCCTACGAGCTCGTCTCCCGCCTGGGGCTGGTTCCGGCCAGCATCGCGGCGACGCTCTTTCCGGCGGTCGGCGCGCTCCGGGGGATGGGCCGGGAGGGGCGCTTCGGTCCGCTGATGGCGCGCTCGACGAAGTACGTCCTCATGCTCGTCGGACCCCTCACGGTCCTGGCCGCGGTGGGCGCCGACGTCGTCCTCGGCACGTGGCTGGGCGACGCCTTCACCGGCGAGACGTCCACCGCGCTCCGGATCCTCGCCCTGGGTGTCCTGGTGAACGCGTGGGCCTACCTGCCCTTCTCGCTCCTGCAGGGTGTCGGTCGGGCCGATGTGACGGGTCGCATCCACCTCGCCGAGCTGGGAGTCTACGCGGGCGTGGCCTGGTTCCTCATCCGGGAGCTGGGGGTCGTGGGCGCGGCGTGTGCGTGGACCCTGCGCGTCACCGCCGACGCCCTCCTCCTCTTCGTGGCGGCGCGCCGCGTGGTCCCGGGGAGCCTCTCTCTCGGGACGGGTGCCGTCGCGGCGCTTCCTCGCATTGCCGGGGGGCTGGCCGTGGTGGGTGGGGCGTGCGCCGTGGCCCTCGCCGGCGTCGAGGGAGCGGCCGGGCGCTGGAGCGTCCTCGTGGTGGCCGCCGCCGCGATGGCCGTCCTCGGATGGACGGTCGGCCTGGACGGCGACGAGCGCGCCAGGGTGATGCGCCTCGCGCGACCGGGGGCGCCGTGACCCCCCCCGACGTGAGCGTCATCGTCGTGAGCTGGAACGTCCGGGACCTGGTCCTGGCGTGCCTCGACGCCGTCTTCCGCCGCAGCGACGGGCTGGAGCTGGACGTGATCGTCGTGGACAACGCCTCGGAGGACGGGACGGTCGAGGCGGTCGCGGCGCGGTTTCCCGAGGTCCGGGTGGTCTCGAGCCCGGTGAACCTCGGCTTCCCGCGGGCCAACAACGTGGGGCTCGAGCGCGCCCGGGGGCGTCACGTCCTCTTCCTGAACCCCGACACGGAGGTCGGCGAGGGCACGCTTCGCCGCTGCGTCCGGGAGCTCGACGGCTCTTCCGAGGTCGGGCTGGTGGGATGCCGGCTGGTGGAGCCCGACGGGACCGTCCAGCGGGAGGGGGGACGTCGCCACTACCGGCTCCGACATCTCCTCTGGGAGTCCTTCTATCTCCACGTCCTCCTTCCCCGGCACCCCGTCTTCGCCCACCAGCTCATGGGGGACTGGGATCACCGGGACGTCCGGGACGTCGAGGCTGTGATGGGCGCCTTCATGATGGTCCGGGCGGAAGTGGCCCGCGACGTCGGGGGGCTCCCCCACGAAGTGTTCATGTACCACGAGGACCTGGCGTTCTGTCTCCGGGTCCGGCGAGCCGGCTGGCGGATCCGCTACCTGGGCGACGTGGAGACGCTCCACCTGTCGGGTGCCTCGTCGTCTCGCAGCGGCTCGCCGCTCCGCCTGCTCGAGGGAGAGGTCCGGGTCCGGCTGATCCGGGAGCGGGCGGGCCCCGTGGCCGGCGCCGTGGCCCGAGCCCTGTTCGCGTTCCGCTCGGGGACCCGGTTGCTCGTGAGCCTCGCGGGGCGTCTCGTCCCGGGGCTCCGGGAGCGGCCGCGCTGGCGAGGGATTCTGGACACCCGGACCCACGCGCTCCACCTTCTCTGGGCCGTCGCCCCGGGTGCCCTCGCATCCCGGCTGCCCCGGGCCGAGGAGCTCCCCGGCGACGTCCCGTTGCCCGAGCGCCGGGGCGGATCCCCGTGAGCCGCTCCGGTCGTCCCCGTCTGCTCGTGATCGGTCCCACGCCGCCACCGGTGCACGGCACCGCGGTCTACACGCGCATGCTCCTGGACTCCCCGATCCTCTCGGAGGCCTTCGAGGTGGCACACCTCGACATCTCCGACCGGCGCGGCCTCGAGAACGTCGGCCGGCTCGATCCGACGAACGTGGGCCTCGCGCTGCGTCACCTGGCGGCCCTCGTGGGACGGCTGGTCCGCGACCGTCCGGACGTCGTCTACGTCCCGGTCTCCCAGAACGCCCTCGCCTACCTGCGGGACGGCCTCTTCATCGCCCTGGCCCGCGCGGCCGGGGCCGCCGTCGTCTCCCACCTGCACGGAGGGTACTTCGGGACGTTCTACCGCTCGACCCCCGCCCCCGTGCGCGCGTTCGTTCGGGCGACCTCGCGGCTGCTGGACCAGGCGTGGGTCCTCGGCGAGGGCCTCCGCCACCACTACGAGGTCGTCCTCCCACCGGACCGGGTGAGGGTGGTGCCCAACGGGGTGCCGGACCCGCTTCGGGGCGAGGAGGCGCCGGTCCGGGACGACGGGGCGGGACCCATGGGCGTCCTCTTCCTGGGGCAGCTTTCCGAGGCGAAGGGCCTCCACGAGGTCGTGGAGGCCGTGGGCCGGCTCCGGGCCGACGGGATCGGCGTCGGGCTCACGCTGGCGGGCCCCTGGGCCACGGAGGACCAGCGACGGCGCACGCTGGAGCTGCTGGAGCGCCGCGGGCTCGCGGACTCGACCCGGCTGCCCGGCGTGGTGACGGGGCAGGAGAAGCGACGCCTCCTGTGCGAGCACGACGTCTTCGTCCTCCCGACCCGCTACCGCTTCGAGGGCCAGCCGCTGGCGATCCTGGAGGCCATGGCGGCCGCGCTGCCGGTGGTCTCCACCCGTCGTGGCGCCATCCCGGATATGGTGGTGGACGGGCTCACGGGGCGTCTCGTCCCCGAGGAGGACCCGTCGGCGCTCGCCGCCGCGCTGGCCGAGCTGGCCCGGGACCCGGCGCTCCGCCGCGCCATGGGCCGGGCGGGCCGGGTACGCTGGAGGGAGCTCTTCACCGAGGAGCGCTGCCTCCGGCGCTTCGTGTCCGCCCTGGGGGACGGCGGGCCGGAAGAGGGCCGGCGTCTCGGCCCGACGGTGCCCGGGGCGGAGGGCCCGCCATGACGGCCCGGGGCCTCTCCCTCGGCGCCGGTCCCCGGCCCGCCCTGCTCGTGGTCGGACCGATCGTCCTGCTGGTCCTGGCGCTGGTGCTCGCGGTGCAGCCCTGGCTCGCCACCGGCGCCCTGCTGGGCGCCCTCCTCCTGGTGCTCACGGTCCAGTGGCCCCTCCTCGTGGTGGGGGCGATGCTCACCCTCGGACCGCTGGACCTGTCCTTCATGACCGGAGGCTTCAAGGAGCTGTTCCCCCAGCTCGGCGGCCTCGACATGAACGGGATCCGGCTGGTCGGGATCACCGTCGGTCTCTCGGCGGTGATCCTCTCGGACCGGGACCTGCTTCGGTCCCTCCTCGGAAGGCGGGTGCGCTGGTACGCGATCTTCCTGGCCTACGCGGCCGCCACGACCGCGTGGTCCCTGCATCCGCTCGAAGGGGCCCGCCTCCTCTTCAAGCTCGCCTATCCCCTGCTCGTCTTCCTGGTGGTCACGGCCCCCGGCCGGACGCGGGAGGAGGTGTGGCGCCTGGGGGACTGGATCCTCGCCGGGGCGGCGACCATCCTGGTGCTCAACCCCTTCTTCGTGGCCGCCGGAGGGTACGAGCTGAGCTTCCAGGGACAGCTCCGGGTCCAGGGCGCCGGGCTCCACGAGAACCCGTTCTCCTTCTATCTGCTCGTCGTCATCCTGATCTCGGTGGGACGGTTCTCGGTCCGGGGCGGCGCCCGCTACCTCCTGCTCGCCGGCCTCGCGGTGGTGTGGATGGGGCTCACGCTCACCCGCATCACCCTTCTCGCGGGCCTCGTGGGGATGGGAGGGATGGCCGCGTACGGCGCCCTCGTGAGCAGGAACTACCGGCTGGCCTTCGGCGCGGGCGCCGTGGGAATCGCCGTCGCCGTCGCGCTGCTCCCGGTGACCCTCGTCCGGACCTTCGGCTACGTCCCCACCGTGGGCGAGCTGGTGACCCTGGCCCGCAGCCCGGTGGATCTCTTCAACGCCATGAACTGGCAGGGGCGCGAACGGTACTGGCCCATCCTCGCCGCGGCCTGGATGCAGCGCCCGTGGCTGGGCCTCGGCCTCGGCTCCTCTACCGCGATCCTGACGGCCAACTTCCCGCCCGAAGCGGGGCTGGTGGCCCACAACGAGTACATCCGCCTGGGCACCGACGCGGGACTGGTCGGCGTCGTCCTCTTCTTCGTCGCCATGACGGCGTGGCTGAGGGCGACGCTGACGGCGGGACGAGAAGACGCGGGCGTGCGCGAGCTCGCGCTCCCGGGGCTGGCGGCTCTGCTCGCGTGGGGGATCATTTCGGCCACCGACAACGCGTTCGACTACTACTCCCCCTTCACCCAGT
>JASFUL010000215.1:0-8646 GCA_050050315.1 Gemmatimonadota bacterium | reverse complement strand
CCGTCCGCACCCCCATCGGACGGTTCCTCGGAGCCCTCAGCCCCCTCGCCGCCGCCGACCTGGGGGCCACCGTCGTCCGCGCCGCCGTCGAGCGCGCGGGGATCGACGCCGACGACGTCGACGAGGTCATCATGGGCAACGTCGTTTCCGGCGGGGCGGGCCAGGCGCCTGCCCGGCAGGCGGCGATCCACGGGGGGGTGCCGGCCACCGTCCCGGCCATGACCGTGAACAAGGTGTGCGGGTCGGGGCTCAAGGCCGTCATGCTGGCGGCCCAGTCCATCCGCGCCGGTGACCAGCGCCTCGTCGTGGCCGGTGGGATGGAGTCCATGTCGAACGTCCCGTACTACCTGCGGGGGATCCGCAACGGGGTCAAGTTCGGCGACCAGAAGCTCGTGGACGGCCTGATCCACGACGGCCTCTGGTGCTCCTTCGGAAAGTGCCACATGGGCGGTCACGCCGAGTACACGGCCGCCAAGGCGAACGTGACGCGGCAGGACGCGGACGAGTTTTCCTACCGGTCCCACATGAAGGCCGTGAAGGCCATGGACGAGGGGCTCTTCGCGGCCGAGATCGTGCCCGTGGAGATCCAGGGACGGAAGGGCACGACCACCGTCGAGCAGGACGAGACGCCCCGGCGCGACACCTCGCTCGAGTCCCTCGCGAAGCTGCGGCCGGTCTTCAAGGCCGACGCCCCACCGGAGATCGAGGACCACGTCGTCACCGCGGGGAACGCTCCGGGGCTGAACGACGGCGCGGCCTGCCTGGTGGTCTGCTCGCAGGAGTACGCCGAGGCCCACGGTCTCGAGGTCGACGCCTTCGTCTCCGCCTACGCCTCGGGGGCCACCGAGCCCCACGAGCTCTTCTTCGCTCCCATCGACGCGGTGGGCAGGCTCATGGAGAAGGAGGGCACGTCCGTCGGCGACTACGGGCTGATCGAGCTGAACGAGGCGTTCGCCGTCCAGGCCATCGCCGACATGCGGGCGCTCGGGATGGACGAGGATCGCGTCAACGTCCACGGCGGGGCGGTGGCCCTCGGCCACCCGATCGGGGCGTCCGGGGCGCGGGTCCTGGTCACGCTCCTCCACGCCATGGACCAGCGGGGCGTCGAGACGGGGCTGGCCTCGCTCTGCCTGGGCGGCGGCAACGCGGTGGCCCTCTCGGTCCGCAAGGGCTGAGGGCGACGGGACGCGGGGGACGAGTCGACGGAGCGCGAAGAGGCGTATGGAGGAGACCTGGAGTGGAGGAAGGACCCGGCCCGGCGCTGGCGGCGCGGCGCTTCGGCTGGGGACCCTCGGAGCTCCGGGCGTGGTCCCGTCGGCGCGTGGCCCCGGTCCTCGCGAACGCCCCGGTCGCCCCTGAAGGCGCCGGGGCTTCGTCGTGGAATGGCCCGCCTCCTCCGGGACGACGCGGACCGCCTGCGGCTGCCGTGGCGGCTGACGCTCTGGCTCGCGCTGGCCGCGGGAGGAACGGCGGCGTTGAGCCCGCTGCTGCCCGGGGGGGCGAGCGGAAGCGCCGGACCCGTGCTGGTCGCGGGGCTCCTGGCGGGTTGGGTGATGCTCGCCAGCGAGGGTCGCTCACCCGCGGCGTTGGGGTTCCACGCCCGACGGAGCGGGGTCGCGGAGGCCGGCCTGGGGCTCGCCCTGGGCGTGGTGGTGGCGCTGGCCGCGGTGGCCCTGGTGGCCGCCGCCGGGGGCGTGCGCTGGAGCGCGCAGGCCGGGAGCGCGCAGGGCTGGCTGGTGGCCGGAGCCTCGGCCCTGTGGCTCTTCGCCCTCCCGGCCGCGGCGGAGGAGGTGGTCTTCCGGGGCTACCCCTTCCAGGCGCTGGCCGAGAGCTGGGGAGCCTGGCCGGCGCTCGCGGTGACGTCCGTGGGCTTCGGGCTCGTCCACCTGGCGAATCCGGAAGCGAGCTGGTCGGGGGCGGCCACCGTGGCGGCGGCGGGGGTCTTCCTGGGGCTGGTCCTCCTCCGCACGGGGAGCCTCTGGTGGGCCACCGGGGTCCACCTGGGGTGGAGCTGGGCCCACGGGTTCCTCGTGGACCTGCCGGTGAGCGGGCTGGACCCGGTGGACGCGCCCCTGGTGGAAGCGCGCACCTCCGGACCCGCGTGGTTGTCCGGGGGGGCGTTCGGGCCCGAGGGGAGCCTGCTCGCCACGGCGGCGTTGGCGGCGGCGGCGCTCTGGGTGTGGCGCACGGGCCGTCTGGGCCCGTCGCCGGCCTTCCGGGGGGACGACCCGGCGGCGCTGCCGCTGATGATCCTGGAGGGACCCCGAGGGTCGGCAGGACCCCGTTCGGGGCGGGGAGGGCGGCGGCGGGGAGAGGGAGGGTTGGGAGGCAACGAGTGAAGGAGCGTACGAGCGTGCACGAACCGACTGGGAGGTCATAGATGAGCATCGACACCATCGCGGTGGTCGGCGGCGGGACCATGGGGAACGGAATCGCCCACGTCGCGGCGCAGAAAGGCCGGTCCGTCCGGCTCGTCGACGTCTCGCAGGACGTCCTCGAGAAGGCCCTGGCCACCATCTCGAAGAACCTGGATCGCCAGGTGAAGAAGGAGCTCCTCACGGAGGAGGACAAGGCGGAGGTCCTGGCCCGCATTCGCACCACGTCGGACGTGGGCGAGGGTGTCGACGGCGCGGACCTGGTCGTCGAGGCGGTCCCGGAGAAGGCCGAGCTCAAGTTCGAGATCTTCGACACGCTCGACCACGCCGCCTCTCCCGTCACGATCCTCGCTTCCAACACCTCGTCCATCTCGATCACGGAGATCGCGGCGCGCACCGGCCGGCCCGAGCGTGTCATCGGGATGCACTTCATGAACCCGGTGCCCGTGATGAAGCTCATCGAGGTGATCCGCGGCCTCGCCACGAGCGACGAGACGACCGCCGCGATCATGGATCTTTCCCGCGACCTGGGGAAGACGCCCGTGGAGGTGAACGACTTCCCGGGGTTCGTCTCCAACCGCGTCCTGTTGCCGATGATCAACGAGGCGGTGTTCGCGCTCATGGAGGGCGTCGCCGAGGCCGAGGCGATCGACACCGTCATGAAGCTGGGGATGAACCACCCCATGGGCCCCCTGGCGCTGGCGGACCTCATCGGGCTGGACACGTGCCTGAACATCCTCGAGGTTCTCCACCGCGACCTGGGAGACGACCGCTACCGCCCCTGCCCGCTCCTGCGGAAGTACGTGGCCGCGGGCTGGTTGGGACGGAAGTCGGGCCGCGGCTTCCACGCGTACGATTGACGGCGTGGGGGGCGGAGGAATGCTGAGCGCCGAGCAGCGGGAGATCCGGGCCCTGGCCCGGGAGTTCGCCGGCGGCGAGATTCGACCCCACTCCGCGCGCTGGGACGCGGAGGGGGGCCTGGACGACGAGATCTTCGGCTCGCTGGCGGAGCTCGGCTTCCTCGGCCTGCTCGTGCCCGAGGAGCACGGAGGGCTCGGGCTCGACCTCGTGACGTATCTGCTGATCCTCGAGGAGCTGGCGTGGGGTGACGCGGCGGTCGCGCTCAGCGTCGCGATCCACAACGGTCCGGTGGTGGGGATCCTCATGACCCACGGGTCGGCCGACCAGAAGTCCACGTGGCTTCCCAGGCTCGCCGCGGGGGATGCCGTAGGGGCCTTCGCGCTCTCCGAGGAGGACGCGGGCAGTGACGCGGCCGCGGTCGCCTGCCGGGCCCGGCGCCGGAACGGGTCGTGGGTCCTGAGTGGTCGCAAGAAGTGGGTCACGAACGGACGCCGGGCCGGCATGGTCCTGGTCTTCGCCCGCACGGGGGAGGGGGAGCACGACATCGGGTGCTTCCTGGTCGATCCCTCCACCTCCGGCTACGCGGTCGCCGGTCGCGCGACGACCATGGGCCTGCGGGCGTCGGAGACCGTGCACGTCGAGCTGCAGGAGGTCGCCGCGGACTGCGTGGGGGAATCCGACCAGGGGTTCCGGTACGCCATGGAGGCCCTGGACCTGGGTCGGGCAGGAGTCGCGGCCCAGGCGCTGGGGATCGGGCGGGCGGCGATGGAGCACGCGATCCGGTACGCCCGGGAGCGGGAGCAGTTCGGCCAGCCGCTGGCCGGCTTCGGGGCGATCCAGGAGAAGCTCGCCAACATGGCGGGGCGGTTGGCCCCGGCCCGGGCGCTGACCCGTGCGGTGGCCGTCGAGCTGGACGCCCGGCGGCGGGGAGAGGACCCCGACCCGGACGACGGGGGTGCCGACCGGCCGGTGGCACGGGCGGCCCTGGCGAAGATCGCCGCGTCGGAGGCCGCGACGTGGGTGGCCGACGAGGCCGTCCAGATCTTCGGCGGGTACGGCTACATGCGGGACTACCCGGTGGAGAAGCTCATGCGGGACGCGAAAGGAACGGAGATCTACGAGGGGACGAGCGAGGTCCTACGTCACGTGGTGGCCCGGGAGATCCTCCGGGACGCGCGGGACTGACGACCGGCACCCCACCTGACCGACTAGAAACGGAGCCCGAACGGATGGACATCTACGACCTGATGAGTGAGCGGGATCACGAGCAGCTCGTGTTCTGGAACGAGCCCGAGCTCGGGTACCGGGGGATCATCGCGATCCACGACACGACGCTGGGCCCGGCCCTGGGTGGCACGCGCTTCTGGAACTACGAGACCGATCGCGAGGCCGTGGTCGACGCTCTCCGGCTGAGTCGCGGGATGACCTACAAGGCCGCCATCACCGGGCTCGACCTCGGCGGGGGCAAGTCGGTCATCATCGGGGACAACAAGATCCGCGACCGGGAGATGGTGTTCCGCGCCCACGGCCGGGCCGTGGAGTCCCTCGGGGGACGTTACATCACGGCCGAGGACGTGGGGACCAGCGTGGACGACATGGAGTGGATCCGCATGGAGACCGATCACGTCGTGGGGGTCTACGGCGGATCGGGCGACCCCTCCCCGGTCACCGCCTACGGGGTGTTCCGCGGCATCAAGGCCGCCGCCATGGCCCGGTACGGCACCGACGACCTGGCCGACCGACACGTGGCCGTGCAGGGGGTCGGGCACGTGGGCTACTTCCTGTGCGAGGATCTCCACGCGGAGGGGGCCCGGTTGAGCGTCACCGACATCGACGACGAGAAGATCCAGCGGGTCGTCGACGACTTCGGCGCCACGCCCCTGGCGCCCGGCGACATCTACTCCGTCGACGCCGACATCTTCGCCCCCTGCGCGCTCGGCGCCGTGATCAACGACGACACGCTCGGGGTCATGACGTTCGACATCGTGGCCGGCGGCGCCAACAACCAGCTCGAGAGCGGCGAGAGGCACGGGAAGGCGATCCAGGAGAAGGGCATCCTCTACGCGCCGGACTACGCCATCAACGCCGGCGGCCTGATCAACGTGTACGGCGAGCTCAAGGGCTGGGCCCCGGAGCGCAGCAAGCGGAAGGCGGGCGAGATCTACACCACCCTGCTGCGGATTTTCGAGACGGCGGAGAACCAGAGCATCCCGACGTCCGCAGCCGCGGACCACGTGGCCGAGGAGCGGATCGCGGAGTACCGCCACCTCTCCCGCTCCTGGGTCTGAACCACAACCGGTCGTTCCCATGATCTACCAGCAGCTGAAGAGCGTCGATCCGGAGATCCACGAGGCGATCGAGCGCGAGGCCGCCCGGCAGGCGGGTCAACTGGAGCTCATCGCCAGCGAGAACTTCGTATCCCGGGCGGTGCTCGAGGCCACCGGCTCGGTCCTGACGAACAAGTACGCCGAGGGCCTTCCTTCGAAGCGGTACTACGGGGGATGCGAGTTCGTCGACGTGGCGGAGGACCTCGCCCGGGAGCGCGCCAAGGAGCTGTTCGGGGCGGACCACGCCAACGTCCAGGCCCACTCGGGGGCCCAGGCCAACATGGCCGCCTACCTGGCCTTCCTGCGGCCGGGAGACCGGATCCTCGGGATGGACCTCAGCCACGGAGGCCACCTCACCCACGGCTCGCCCGTCAACTTCTCCGGGAAGCTGTTCGAGGCGTCGTCGTACGGCGTGCGGGAGTCCGACGGACGGATCGACTACGAGGCGCTCCGGGAGCGGGCCCTGCGGGACCGTCCCGGGATGATCGTGGCGGGCGCCAGCGCCTATCCCCGGATCATCGACTTCGAGGCCTTCGGCGAGGTGGCCCGGGAGGTCGATGCCCGCCTGCTGGTGGACATGGCGCACATCGCCGGGCTGGTGGCGGCGGGCGAGCATCCGTCGCCCGTGCCGTGGGCGGACGTGGTCACCACGACCACCCACAAGACGCTGCGCGGCCCTCGGGGCGGGCTCATCCTCTGCAAGGCCGAGCACGCGAAGATCATCGACAAGTCGGTGTTCCCGGGCACGCAGGGCGGACCGCTCATGCACGTGATCGCGGCCAAGGCGGTCGGGCTCCGGGAGGCCATGCAGCCGTCGTTCCGCAGCTACGCGCGTCAGGTCGTCGCGAACGCCCGGGCGCTGGGGGAGCGGATGATGGCGGCGGGCCTGTACCTCGTGAGCGGCGGGACCGACAACCACCTGCTCCTCGTGGACCTCAGGCCGAGCCATCCCGACCTGACCGGCAAGGATGCCGAGGCGGCCCTGGAGCGGGCGGGCATCACGACGAACAAGAACACGGTGCCGGGGGAGACCCGGTCGCCGTTCGTCACGTCGGGCCTCAGGATCGGCACCCCGGCCGTGACGACGCGGGGCATGAAGGAGGCCGAGATGGCGAGGATCGCCGACTGGATCCGGAGGGTCCTGGACGATCCCGCCGACGAAGAGCTGATCTCGGACGTCCGCGGGGAGGTGGAGGAGCTGTGCCGATCGTTCCCGCTCTACGAGGAGATGGCCGCGCGGGTGTGAGCCCCACGGACCGGCGAAGCGCCGCGGCGGCCGCCCGGCCGGCCGGGGGTGGCGTCGAGCCCACGGGCGCGTAACATTCACGGCATGACGGACCTTCAGTTCGCCGAGGACATCCTCGCACGGCTACGGGAGAGGAACCCGCGCTTCCACGGGAAGGCGTACCTGTTCCTGTTGTCGGCCCTCCACCACGTGCTGGAGGGTCTGGAGGCCCCGCGCCACATCTCCGGCCGGGAGCTCTCTCGGGGCGTGCGCGACCTGGCGCTCGAGCGGTTCGGGCCCATGGCACGAACGGTGCTCGAGCACTGGGGCATTCACGCGACGGAGGACTTCGGGGAGATCGTGTTCGCACTCATCGACTGCGGGATCCTGATCAAGCAGGAAGACGACAGCCGGGACGACTTCAGGGACGTCTTCGACTTCGAGGACGCCTTCGAGACCGACTACCCCTGGGAAGCCCGGTACTGAGCGAATCCCCCCGGCGGCGCCGGGGGCCTGGAATACACCGAGAAGGCAGCCACGCCGATTGGAGGCGAGTGACATGGAACGAGATCGCGGCTTCCCCGAATGCCTCAAGTGCGAGACGGGGATTCTCCTCCCCATGTCGGACTACGGGCGCGAAGGGGCCCCGATCCGTTACAAGGCCTGGGTGTGCTCGAACCCCGAGTGTGGGTTCAACATCCGGATCGACAACGGAGAGATCACCCTCGGCCGGGCCATCGGCCAGAGCTACAAGTAGGCGTCCTGCCACCCCCCGCCCCCCGGTCCCCACCGGGATTCCCCGGTGGCACGCATCCACGAACCAGCCGCCACTGACATGAACGTCCGGCGCCGCCCCTTCGGTCTCCCGGACGTCCTCGTGCCGACGGGCTCCGAGTCGGCGGACTTCGACCGCCACGCCATCGACGGGCTCGGCGTCCCCCAGCCCGTGCTGATGGAGAACGCGGGCCGCTCGGCGGCGACACTCGTTCACCGGATGCATCCCCGCGGCGAGGTGCTGGCGGTCGTGGGCGCGGGCAACAACGGCGGCGACGCGCTGGTGGCACTCCGGACCCTGGCCGCCTGGGGCCGTCCGGTGCGGGCGGTGCTCGTGGCGGACCGTGAGCCCGGGGAGTTGCTCCACGGATGGACGCTCCCGGTCGTCCGGGACGGAGATCTCGACGACGAGGGCTGGGCGGCGCTTCTGGGCGGCGCTTCCGTCGTCGTCGACGGGATCCTGGGCACCGGCATCTCCGGAGCCCCCCGGGAGCGGCAGGCCCGCGCCATCGGCCGGGTGAACGGGTCGGGCCGCCCCGTCGTCGCCCTGGACGTCCCGTCCGGCGCCGACGCGGACACGGGCGCGACCCCCGGCGCGGTCATCGACGCCGACGCCACCATCTGCTTCGGTCACCCCAAGCTCGGCTGTCTCCTCCACCCGGCCCGCGCCCGGGTCGGCCGGCTGCTCGCTGTCGAGATCGGCTTCCCCCCGCACGATCCCGAACGCGTTCCGTTCACCGGACGGCTGGTGACGCCGGGATGGGTGACGGCCCGGCGGCCCGCCCGCCGACTGGACACCCACAAGAACGAGGTGGGCGCCGTCCTCGTCGTGGCGGGACGCCCGGGCATGGCCGGCGCCGCGGTCCTGGCCGCCCGGGCGGCGCTACGGGGCGGCGCCGGCCTCGTGCGGGTCTCGTCTCCCGAGGCGAACCGCACGGTGCTCCAGTCGGCCGCGCCCGAGGCGATCTTCGTGGACGCCGGCGATCCGGCCGCCCTCGGCGCGGCCGTCGAGGCGTCCAGGGCGGTGGTGGTCGGGCCCGGTCTGGGAACGGACCCTGCGGCCGCCACCCGGGTGCGCACCGTC
>JASFUL010000214.1:0-8648 GCA_050050315.1 Gemmatimonadota bacterium | reverse complement strand
CCACGAGTTCACGGCCGCGCTCGTGGACCTCCGCCGTTACAACCGCGTCGGCCCGGCGTCGGACCTGTCGTTCCGTCTCGTCTACGGCGGCCGGCTGGGGGCGGCTCCCCTACCTCCCCAGTTCGAGCAGGCCCTGGGCGGTGAAGGGTCGCTCCCGGGCTACCGGCTCTTCACCGCCGACTGCGGAGCGAGGCGGACGACGAGCCTGATCGAGCGCGTCGCCTACGACGAGGAGGAGGACCCCAGCCAGCCGGTGTTCCCGCGCTACGGGTGTCAGCGGGCCATGCTCTTTCAGGTCGAGTACCGCTCGAGCTTCGACATCTCGGTGGACTTCGGACCCAGCGACGAGGACGAGTGGGACGAGGACTGGGACTGGTATCCCGTCGTGGATCTCACCCCGTCGTGGGCCTTCTTCTTCAACGCCGGGAAGGCGTGGGACGGCGCCGACGTCCTCCGGCTCGACGGGTTCGACGAGGACCTGGACGACGTCCTCGCCGACGTGGGCCTGGGCGTCTTCCTCGGGGACCTGGGTCTCTACTGGGCGTATCCCCTCACGGGCGACGATCGGGGAGTGAACTTCTTCATCCGGCTCGAACGCCGGTTCTGACGGAGTGGAACCGCACCCGGACGCTCGGTCCCGGGACGGCGGGCGGCAGCAGCACGCCCCGCCGGCGCGGGAGGACCGCCGGTTCCCGGGAAGTGGCTCCTCGGTCCGGGTCTGGGCGGCGACGGCCGCGCTGGTGGGATGCCTCGTGGCGGCGGGGGCGGGGCCGGTCCGCGCCCAGGAGGAGGAGGGAGGGGACGAGCACCCCGTGGGCCTGGCCGTCGAAGCCGGCACGGGAATCCTCCACGTGCGACTCGGGCCGGTGCTCGAGGACGGCGGCCTCCGCAGGGCCCTCCACTCCGGCCTGCCCCTGCGGATCCGGGTCCAGGTCGAGCTGTGGAAGGACCGCTTCTTCGACAGCCAGCGCGGCAGGGCGGACTGGCGCGCCACGGTCGTCTACGACCCGCTGGACCGCACCTACCGGGTCGAGACGTCGAGCGATCGCTCCGTACGGGTGGTGTCGTCCCTGGAGGAAGCGGGAGAGGCCCTCAGCCTGAGCTTCGACGTGCCCCTCCGGCCCCGGGAGGACGGCAGCTTCTACTACCTCGGTCAGCTCGAGGTCGAGACGCTCTCCCTCTCGGACCTCGAGGAGCTCCAGCGCTGGCTCCGGGGAGACCTGGCCCCGGCCGTGGCGGGAGACGACGAGGTGGAGAACGCCGTGGAGCGGGGGATGCGGCGTCTGGTCGTGCGGGTGCTGGGGCTTCCCGCGCGGCGCTACAAGGTGCGGACGCCGACCTTCGACATCAGCGGCGGATAGCCCCGTCCCCTCCGGGGGGCCCCGCACCGCCGTCGGCTCGCCCACGGAGCCCGAGGTGCACCCTACCCGGTCGCGAAGCTCCGCACCGTCATCGCGTCGATACGCTCGACGTCCGGCCGCACCGCGATCCCCGGACCCTCCGGGAGCTCCACCGTCCCGTCGCGCACCACGAACTCCGGCTCCACGATGTCGCGCTCCCAGTAGCGGGCGCTGGCGGAGATGTCGCCGGGCAGCGTGAAGCCGGGCAGGGTGGCCAGGGCGACGTTGTGGGCCCGCCCCACGCCCGACTCCAGCATCCCCCCGCACCAGACGGGGACGCCACGTTCCGCGCACAGATCGTGGATCGCCCGCGCCGAAGCGAAGCCCCCGACCCGTCCAGGCTTGATGTTGATGATCCGACAGGAGCCCAGCTCGAGGGCGAGGGCCGCGTCCGCCGCCGAGCGGATGGACTCGTCCAGGCAGATCGGGGTCCGGAGGCGTTCCTGGAGGCGCGCGTGGTCGCGCACGTCGTCCCACGCCAGCGGCTGCTCGATCATCATCAGGTCGAGGGCGTCGAGGGCGGCCAGACGGTCCGCGTCGGCCAGCGAGTACGCCGAGTTCGCGTCGGCCATCAGCGGCAGGTCGGGAAAGCGCTCGCGCACCGCGCGGACCATCCCGACGTCGCGTCCGGGTTTGATCTTCAGCTTGACCCGCCGGTAGCCCTCGGCGACGTAGCCCGCCACCTTCGCCAGAAGGGTCTCGTCGTCCGGCTGGAGTCCGACGCTCACTCCGACCTCCACCGGGCGCCGCCCGCCTCCCACGGCGTCCGCGAGGGAGACCCCGTCCAGCCGCGCCCGGAGGTCCCAGGCCGCCATCTCCACGGCCGCCTTCGCCATCCGGTGACCCCGCACCCACGCGGCGGGCGCGAGCACGTCGTCCGGACCCTCGGCGTCGCGCCCCACCACGGCCGGAAGGAGGAAGTCCGTCAGCACGTGCCACGCGGTCTCCGTGGTCTCGTAGGAGTACCCGGGGTCCTTTCCGACGACGCACTCGCCCCACCCGACCTCGCCCTCGCCGTGGAGGGTGAGGAGGATCACGGATCGATCCTGCCGGCTTCCGCTGGAGATCTCGAACCGCTCCCGCAGCCGGAGGGGTAGCAGGCGCAGCTCCGCCCGGTCGATCCTCACGGCATCACCACCAGGTAGGCCGCGCTCTCCTCGGTGCCCCGGACCAGCTCCCGGACCTCACCCCCTTCGGCGAGGGCCGGGGCGAGCACCGCCCGCGTGGCCTCGCGCCAGCGACGGCCGAGGCCGGGGTCGGTGGCCACGATCCCCTGGATGTCGAGGGGCACCGAGACGAGAAACCGTCCGCCGGCGGGGGGGCTTCCCGAGGGCGACGGGTGGGGCACGCCGTCGACCACCTCCACCCCGAGAGCCGAAGGGACGTCGGTCAGGTCGGAGGCGTCGGGCGGTCGCTCCGTGCCCGCGAGCCGACGCCGGACGCGATCGGAGTCCATGTCCCAGGTCGCCACGAAACGGTCGGTCCCCACGCCCCGGTGCCGGGGCGAGTTGCTCTCGCCGTACATATCCTCGACGTACTCCCTCACGACGGCTCCCAGCCTTCCGAGGTTCAGCCAACCGTTGCGCGACTCGAGCGGGTCGAAGGTCCAGCGGGCCCGGGTCACGCCGCGCTCCAGAAGCTCCTCACGCTGCCAGGCCTTCAGGCGCCGGCCCAGGCCTCCGTCCCGGAGCCCGGGACGGACGGCGAGCATGTGGGACCAGTGGACCGGCCGGCCTCCCTCGATCCCGGTCAGACCGAACACGAACGCGACCAGGCGTCCTCCCGACCCGAACGCGCCGCCCGTCACGCCGCCGAGCCGCGCGCCGATCTTGAGCAGCGCCACGCCCACCCGCTCGTTGAAGCCCCGGCCCCAGACCTCCTCCTGGAGGTCCACGCAGGCCCTCAGCTCCGCCAGCCCCTCCAGGGCCCGGACCACGTGGTCCCTCGAGGCGGTCACCGGGACCGACGTCCCCGGGGCGTGCCCCCGGGCCCCGCCGTCCCGCGGGAGCCCGTCACAGCCGGGCCAGGAGGGCCGCCATCAGCGCCGCCCGCCGGGGCAGGTCCTCCACCAGCACGTGCTCGTCCGCCGAGTGGGCGCCGCCCCCGTCCGGGCCGAGCCCGTCGAGGGTGGGGCAGCCCACTCCGGACGTCAGATTGCCGTCGCTGGCTCCGCCCGAGCCCCCTTCCCCCAGCTCGAAGCCCAGCGCGGCCGCCTCCTCCCGGGCCACGTCGAAGAGGCGGGCGCTGTCGGGCGTCCGCTCGAGGGGGTACCGGTTCACGCCGCCTTCCACCGACAGCCGGCACCGGGGGTGGTGCGCCTCGAGCCCCCGGAACGCCGAGTCGACGCGCTCGGCCTCCTCGCGGGTCCAGAACCGGACGTCCACGCGACACGAAGCGGACGCGGCGACCACGTTGGGGCGGCTACCTCCCTCGACGATCCCCACGCTCACCGTCGTCCCGATCTCCGGGTCCGCGAGCTCTCCGACCCGCAGGATCTGCCGGGCCACCTCTTCGATGGCGCTGGCCCCCTTCTGCGGCTCGATCCCGGCGTGCGCGGCGACGCCTTCCACCGCCAGACGGTACCCCGCCTGCCCTTTGCGGCGCGTCTTGACCCTCCCGCCCGGGACGCACGGCTCGGGAACCAGGGCCGCCCGGGAGCGGGCCGCGAGCTCCTCGATGAGGGGCCTGGACGTCGTCGAGCCGACCTCCTCGTCGCACGTCACGAGCAGGACCACCTTCCCCGGGAGCTCGACGCCCCGTTCCCCGAGCAGGTCCAGCCCGGCGAGAACGCAGGCGAGCCCACCCTTCATGTCGTACACGCCCGGGCCTCCGAGCCGGTCGTCGGCGACCTCGAACGGCATGATCCCGAGCGTGCCCACGGGGTGGACCGTGTCCATGTGGCCCAGCACCAGCAAGGGCTTCCGGGAGCCTCGCTCGTCGCCGAAGCGGGCCACCAGGTGCACCCCGGCGCCGGGCGCGTCGATCCGCTCCACCCGACCCCCGCGGGCGTCGCACTCCCGCCCGAGGATGGCGGCGACGGCGCGGATCCGCTCCTCGTCGCCCGAGGGCGACTCCGCCGCGACGAGGCTCTCCAGCAGCTCCAGGTGGGCATCGGCCCGGGCCCTGGCCGATTCCAGGAGGCCGGGGTCCGCGAACGCGGGGCCGTCGCCGGCGCTCACCGCTCGTTCGATCCGTACATGCCGATCCTCCGATAGCTCTCGTCCAGGATCTCGATGGGATGCAGCACCGGTACGTCCACTCCCTCCATCCTCAACCCCGCGCCGATCTGCATGATGCATCCGGGGTTCCCGGTGGCGACGGCCCGGGCGCCGCTCCGGCGCACCGCGTCGACCTTGTCCCGCCCGATGCGTCCGCCCAGCTCCGGGTGCTGGATCCCGTGGATGCCCGCGCCTCCGCAACACTCCTCGGCGCCCTCGAGCTTCACCACCTCCAGTCCTGGGACCGCCTCCAGCACGCGCCGCGGCGGCTCGTCGATGCCCTGGGCGTGGAGCAGATGGCAGGGCGCGTCGTACGCCACCTTCATCCGGACCACGCCCCCCCTCCGGGGCCCTCGAGCCGCGAGCACCTCGCTGACGTCGCGGACGCGAGCGACCATGCGGGCCGCCCGGTCGGCCCACACGGGGTCGTCGCCGAGGAGATGGGCGTACTCCTTCATGATGGCGCCACAGCCGGCGGCGTTGACCACGATCTGCTCCACCCCCGAGCGCTCGAAGGCCTCCACGTTCCTCCGGGCCAGCGCCCTCGCCGTCTCGAGGTCGCCGCCGTGGGCGTGGATGGCGCCGCAGCATCCCTGGTCCCCGACCCCGCTCACCACGAGACCGTTGGCCTCGAGCACCCGCACGGTGGCTTCGTTCACCCGCGAGAAGAGGCCCTCCTGGACGCAACCGCGGAGGATCCCGACCTCGCCTTCCGGCGTCTCCGGCGGCGATCCCTCGGCCGCCGTCGCGGGGCCCGGGTCTCCCTCGACCCGCCGGAGCCCACGCCATCCCGACGTGGCGGCCAGCATTCCCAGGCCGAGCCGGACCCGCTCCAGCCCGGGCAGGGACGGGAGGAAGCGGGACAGCAGGGCGGGCAACCCGGTGGCCCGCAGCAGGTGGGACAGGAACATGACGGCGCGTGTCCCGTCCCCGGAGCCGAAGACCCGCAGGAAGGCGCGGCTGACGAAGGGAGGGCGACGTGCCCGCGCCGCCTCGGCCCGGGCCAGCTCGAGGAGGGACCCGTACGGCACCCCCGAGGGGCAGACCGGCTCGCAGGCGCGACAGCCGAGGCAGCGGTCGATGTGCTCCTGGAAGGCGTCCGAGCCCGCGTCGAGACGGCCCTCCACCACCGCGCGCATGAGGTACAGACGCCCCCGGGGCGAGTCGTTCTCGTCGCCGAGCCGCGTGTACGTGGGACACGCCGGAAGGCAGAAGCCGCAGTGGACGCAGGTCAGCAGGCCTTCTTCCTCAGCCGCGAGGGCGTCGGCCAGCGAGGCGGGAACCGGCGCCGCGGGACTCACGTGCGCCTCCGACCGCCCGAGACGAGTCGGCGGAGGCCGTTCCAGATCCGTCCCGGCCCCGACGCCTGCCGGTACTCGAGGAGGGCCCGGACCAGGCGGTAGGCGCGCCCCGAGTAGGGATACCACCAGATCTCCGGCGTCAGGCCGGCGCG
Source organism: Gemmatimonadota bacterium (assembly GCA_050050315.1). Taxonomy (GTDB): domain Bacteria; phylum Gemmatimonadota; class Gemmatimonadetes; order Longimicrobiales; family Gaopeijiaceae; genus JASFUL01. The sequence goes on along the minus strand of JASFUL010000214.1, from coordinate 2,577 downwards.
GTGCACGAGGACCGACCGCACGCGCGTGAGCTCCTCCAGACCCGCGGCGCCGCGCCGCCGTCCGAATCCGCTCTCCCCCGCGCCGCCCATGGGGAGGGCCGGCACCGCAAAATGGCTGAGCGTGTCGTTGATCGACACTCCTCCGGCGCGCAGGCGCTCGCCCAGACGCTCGCCCCGCTCCCGGTCCTCCGTCCAGACGCTCGCGAACAGCCCATAGGGGCTGGAGTTGACCAGCCGCACCGCGTCGTCGTCCTCCTCCACCGCCATCACGGGGAGCACCGGGCCGAAGGTCTCCTCCCAGAGCACCTTCATGGTCCGGTCCACGTCCACGAGAACCGTCGGCCGATAGCAGGGCGACCCCTCCGCAAGACGCTCCCCGCCCGTCACCGCGCGGGCGCCGCGGGAGAGCGCATCGGCCACCTGGTCCTCCACGATCTCGATCTGCTCGGACGAGATCATGGGACCGACGTCCACGTCGCCCTCGGTCCCCACCCGGAGCTTCTCGGCCCCAGCGACGAGGCGCTCGACGAGCTCGTCGTGCACCTCCTCCCTCACGAAGACGCGCTCGGTGGAGATGCACGTCTGTCCCGCGTTGAAGAACGCCCCGTACAGGATCCCCTGGGCGGCCCGCTCCAGGTCCGCGTCCTCCAGGACGATGGCGGGGTCCTTTCCCCCCAGCTCCAGCGTCACGGGCGTGAGACCCTCGGCCGCGGCCGCCATGACCTTCCGCCCCGTCCTGGACGAACCGGTGAACAGGACCTTGTCCACGTCGGCGCGCACCAGCGCCTCGCCCGTGGCCCCGTCCCCGACCACTACCTGGACGAGGTCCCCGGGAACGCCCGCCCCGCGGCACATCCGTCCGACGGCGAGTCCCGAGAAGGGGGTCAGCTCGGACGGCTTCAGCACGACGCCGTTGCCGGCGAAGAGGGCGGTGGAGACGGCGTCCATGGCCAACAGGAACGGGTAGTTCCAGGGCGTCACGGCCCCCACGACCCCGTAGGGCTCGCGGTAGGTGTAGGCGCTCTTCCCGACGAGCCAGCCGGTCTTCACCCACTGTCTTCGCAGCACCCGCGGCGCGATCTCCAGGTAGTGCCGGAGCAGGTCGACGCCGAGGAGCACCTCGACGAGCGCCTCGAGCTCCGGCTTACCGGTCTCGTCCATCACGACGGAGGTGATCTCGTCGGCCCTCCGGCCTAGCTCCTCCGGGAGGCGCGAGAGGATGGCGAAGCGCTCTTCGGCCGGACGCTCCACCCACGCCCGCTGGGCACGGCGGGCGCGCTCGACCGCCTCGAGGACCTCCCGCCGCGACGCCACCCGCGCCTCGCCCACCAGCGAGCCGTCGGCCGGGCGAAGGACGCGGAGCGTAGCCCTGGCCTTGCGGCCCGCGGGCTCTCCGGAGCCGGCGCCCCCGTGGCCGCCCATCGGACCCACCTCGCCCTTGCCGACCTCCCCGCTCATCCCGCGGCCTCGGCGACCGGCGTTCGGGCGCCTCGACCGGCGAGCCTCCCGGGCACCAGGACGCCCGCGGGATCGAACGAGCTCCGGAGGCGCCGGGACAGCTCGGCTTCGGTCCGTCCGGGAGCCCGCCAGGCGCCGGCTCCTTCCTCGATGCTCGCCGGCGCGACCTCGACCGTCAGGCCGCCGCCGCGTCCGACGAGGGTCCGGCGGAGGTCGACCAGGTGGGTCGCCCAGCGGTCCGGCCAGGCCCCGTCCGTTCGCACCTCGGGAACGACCACCCGAGCCAACCCGGCCAGCGGGTCGATCCGGTGCTGGACCGGAGCCCCGGCGAGGACGTTCTCGCGCGCTCCGTCGAGCCGGCCGAGGGTCCGGGCGGCCTCCACCAGGGCCCGGGGATCGCCGGCGGGAAGTCGCATGCGCACGACGAGGTCGGGATCCGGCGTGTCCTCGGGCCCGTCCACGTCCGCGGGCATCTCCTCCAGCGCGGGGGCGGCCTCCCGGAGAGTCCGGGCCTCCGACCGGACCGACGCATCGGGGCCGTGCAGGGTGACGGTCAGGACGCCCCGGCGCCCCCCGTCCTCGCCCGTCTCCCGCATCTCCACCGACGCCGGCAGGAAGGGCGCGTCGGCCGCCGCCGAAGCCGACGCGCACAGGGGCTCCAGCCCCTCCGCCCGTTGCCACAGTCGGACCGTCGCGGGCGGTCGTGGCTGGAGCAGCACGGTCACCTCCGTCACGAGCCCCAGCGTCCCCCAGCTGCCCACCGCGAGCCGGACCAGGTCGAAGCCCGCCACGTTCTTCACGACCCGCCCCCCGAGGCGGAGGACCCGGCCGTCGCCCGTGACCAGCGTCAGCCCCAGGGTGAGGTCGCGGAGGGATCCGTACCGCGTCCGTAGGAAGCCGCCGGACGCCGTCGCGACCGTCGCGCCCAGGCTCCCTTCCCCACCGCCCGGAGGGTCCGCGGGCAGCCACTGGCCGTGCTCCGCCGTCGAGCGGACGAGCTCGTCGAGTTCGATCCCCGCACCCGCCGTCAGGGTCAGGTCGGCCGGCTCGTAGGTGACGACGCCGTCCATGCGCCGCGTGGAGACGATCAGGTCCACGGGACCGGGAGAGCCGCCTCCC
>JASFUL010000213.1:0-8655 GCA_050050315.1 Gemmatimonadota bacterium | reverse complement strand
ACGCTCCTCGACGGACCTCCCGGAATCAGCGACCGACTTGCCGCCGCACCTCCTCGGCGAAATTCCGGACGATCCACAGCCGCCTCCCGGCACCCTCTCCCGTGACCCTCCGGGCCATCAGGAAGCACTGATCGTCCGGCGAGACGGCGTACTTCGTGTTGACGCGGGAGATGACGATGTCCTCCGGGACGTCGAAGAGGCGCCGACGGGTGGCGCTCCTCGACGGACCGGGGCCGAACGAGGCAACCATGAGAGCAAGGCTATCCGACGAGGCTCGGGGGTCCGACACGTAGAAGAGCTCTTCTCCGGCGCGCGCCCACCGGGGCGAGTGACCGCCCCCGTCGGACACCTGGATCTCGGGGCCGTTCGTGTCGGGAAACGGTCGGACGAAGACCTCCGGGCGGCCCGTCTGGTTCGACACGTAGGTGATCCACTCCCCGCTGGGAGAGACCGAGGGCGCGGATTCGTCGGATTCCGTGACCACCAGCGGTACGAGGGCCGAATCCTCGGCCGGCCGCATGCCCAGGATGTCCCGACCCCCGGCCTGACCGGACGTACCGGCGGTGCGCACGATCAGCCACTCCCCGTCCGGGCTCCATTCCGCCTCGGTGAGGAGTGGTTCGGCATCGAGCAGCAGTTCGGCCGGGCCCGATCCATCGGCCGGAATGATCCAGACGTCGAGGCCTCCGTTCCGGGCCGTGGTGAAGGACACGTAGTCGTCCCCGGGGGGAACGAATCGAGGGAATCGGTCTTCGCCGACGGCGGTGGTCAAGCGGCGCATCGGCCCATCGGGAAGCTCCTTGATCCAGATGTCGGGCTCGGGGCCGACACGGGCCTTGAGCGCGAGCCGGCGGCCGTTGCTCGACAAGGTCCAGTGCTTCTCCGCCACGCCCGCGTCGACGATCCATCCGGGATCGACCGGCTCGATCTCGCCGGAACGCGAGACCCACACGAATTCGACGAGGGGCTGGTAGGGGTCCTCGCTCCAGTAGACCAGGGTGCCGGACTCGGAAAGCGCGAACATGGGTTGATCGTTGCCCGCCACCTCGATGCCCTCCATCACGGCCACGGCGTCTCCCGCCAGGGCGAGATCGTCGGGATCGAACGGGGCGACCATGAGCCGACCGTCTTCCGTTCCGAAGAGCAGGTCTCCCCAGGAGAGCAGAACCGGCCTCGACCCCGCCGTAAGGAACGTGCGGCGTCGGATCGAGAAACTCACGGCCTCCAGACGGGGTGGGTCTCCCTGGGTGCTTACTACACCGCCTCCACTCCCCGCCGCTGGCATGAATCGCAGGTCCGCCTCACCCTCCCAGCCCGTCTCCACGACTCTCTCGACGACACCGTCGCCAGGATGGACCCGGGCGGTCGTCCAGTCGGGTGCCAAGGAGAAGAAGACGGAGCCGTCGTCCGCCCATGCCGGCAACATCGGGCCGAGTCGGTAAGGACCCGGACCCGGCCACCCTCGAGTCGGGTCACGGCCAGCCGGCCCTCGGCGACGAAGGCCACCTGCTCGTCGTCGGGGGAGATCGCAGGCCCGTTGGCGCCCCTGGTACCGGGAATGGGGGTCGCCTCCAGCGCTTCGAGCCGCCAGAGGAACAGTCGGTAGGACCCCGCGTCGCGGCCCCGGAAGACGATGGCCCTCCCGTCCGACGAGATGTCGAAGTGGGCCGAATAGAGCCAGGATTCCGGGGCGTCGATCGGATACCGCTCCACCTCTCCGAGGTCCTCCGGCTGGAACGCGCTCCACGCGAGGGACGCCGCCAGGAGCCCAGCCGCCACCCAACCGGCCAGGGCTGCGGGCCGCCAATGGCCGGCGACGGGCGTTTCCCCCGCGCGCGTCGGGCCGTGACGGAACGACCGGTCGCCGAGCGCCCGGGCAAACTCGCGGGCCGACCGGAAACGGTCCGCGGGTATCTTCTCGATCGCCCGTCGAACGGCCGCGTCGACGTGCGGCGGAGTCGAGGTGCGAAGGTCGCACGGAGGCACCGCATCGCCCGCCAACACTCGACTCATCAGCGCCTGGAGAGTGGCGCCACGGTACGGGGGCTCACCGGTCAGCATCTCGTAGAGGACGCATCCCAGCGAATAGACGTCGGCCGTGGCCCCGACGATCCGGTCTCCCGCAGCCTGCTCGGGGCTCATGTACCGAGGCGTGCCGAGGCTCAGACCGGTTTCGGTGATCCGCGAGCCGCCCCCCAGACTCACCGCGAGTGCGATCCCGAAGTCCGAGACGACCGCCTTCCCGGCCTGCAGCAGGATGTTCGCGGGCTTGATGTCCCGGTGGATCACACCGTGTTGGTGTGCGTAGTCGAGGGCCTCGGCCACGTTCGTCGCGATCCGCACCGCGTCGTCCACCGGAGGCTGACGCTCGCGATCGAGACGCTGCCGCAGTGACTCGCCCTCCATGTACGGCATCACGTAGTAGAGGAAGCCGTTCGCCTCCCCCGAGTCGTACAGGGGTAGGACGTGCGGGTGCTGGAGATTCGCGGTCGTCTTGATCTCCGCGAGGAACCGGTCGGCACCCACGACCGCGGCCAGCACGGGCTTGAGGACCTTGAGGGCGACTCTTCGGTCGTGTTTGAGATCCTCGGCCAGGTAGACCGTGGCCATCCCACCCGCGCCCAGCTCTCGCTCGATGACGTAGCGGTCGGCCAGTGCCTCGACCAGCTCCTCGGGCGGTCCCTCGATGGAGGGCTCCACCAGACGTCCCACGTCCTCCATGAAGCTATCGGCCCCCGCACCGTGGGCGAGGAGCGACACGAGCTCGGCGCGCAGCTCCGGGTCGCCCCCGCACGCTTCGTCGAGGAAAGCCTCGCGCTCGCCCACCGGCAGGGCGAGAGCCCGTTCATAGAGTCGCTCCAGGCGGTCTCCGCCCTCCGGTCCCGGTCCGCTCACGTCACCCGTCATGATCCGGATCCGCCCCGGTGGAGGTGGCCTCTGCACGTCCTCCGAAAGCTGCCGACCCCTTCAGGTCCCGGTAGAGCCAGGCGAGCGCCACCGAAAAAAATCCCCGCTTGACCGTGGCCGCGGAGACGCCGAGCGCCTCGGCCGTCTCCTTGATCGTCATGCCGCCGAAGAAGCGGCACTCGACGATCCGGCTCTGCCGCGGATTGGCGGCCTCGAGCCGGTCGAGACTGGCATCGAGCGCTACCAACGCATCCAGCCGGTCTTCGGTGAGACCGGGACCGGTCCGGAGCCCGTCCCGCATCTCCTCGAAGGAGACGTGGCGATACCCGGCACCCCGCTTGAGCCTGCCTGCCGCTTGGCGTAGTCGATGAGAACCTGACGCATGGCGCGTGACGCCACGGAAAGGAAGTGGGACCGGTCGTTCCAGCTCTGGTTCTCCCGGTCCGCCAGCTTCAGGTAGGTCTCGTGAAGGAGGCTCGTCGTGTCCAGGGTCTCGCTGCCCTGCCACCGACGCCGCTGGGCTCGAGCCAGCCCGTGGAGCTCGCGGTAGACCAGCGGAACGAGCTCGTCGAAGGCCTTCCGATCCCCTTCTGCGAGCCGCGCCAGGAGGCGTGTCACGCTCGCCCGGGCCGCGCCGCCGCCGAGCATCTCCTGGGTCATGACCTCCCCTCCGAGGGCCGCAAGGACCTCTCGACGAGGTGCGGCGGCGACCTCGTACCGAGTCGCGGAACCGAAGCCAGGGCAAGATAGGCGCGGTCCGTGAGCCAATCCAGCGCGTCGTGTCGTTACACGTGTGCACCCGGCAGCGGAGATCGCCGGTCGCGCGGGTTGCTATCCCTCGTTCCGGGCCCAATGCGACGCCCACCGCCCACCGGGTGAGGGACGGTCACCAACCCAAGGCAGGATGGGAGTCATGTGCTCGGATCGTAACGCAGCCAAACACCTTCTTCTGCTCACCGTATCGATGCTCCCGCTGGCGTGCGCGTCCGCCGGGTCCGGCACTCCGGCTCCAAGGGACGAGAGCGATGCACGCGTCTTTCTGGTCAGGTCCGGAGTCCAGCTCCGGCTCGGTACCGTGGGGGCACACCAGCGCCGTGCCTTCGTCGTCCCTCGCTCGTTCCTGGGAGGTGCGGGAGGGTTTCGGTTGCAGAGCGAGCTCCTCGCCTGGCGTGAGCGCCACCGCACCGACCCGATCGCGGCAATCGACGGTGACCGCATCCAGTTCGTGATCGGGCATCGGCTTTCGCTCTCATGGGTGGCGGTGCTGTCTGGCGAGCGAGGGGACTCGGGCTCGTTGAGACGCGCCTCCGCCGGACCCGGGCCAGGTGACGGTGGCAGACATCCCAGATCGTAGAGAATGCCGAAGGAGAGCCCCATGGCACGTCTCATCATCCCGCTGACAGCCGCCACGGTTCTCGCCCTGAGCGCCTGCGGCTCCTCTTCCGCGCATCGGTGCCCCACGTCCGCGTGGGCCGACGGGACCCGGGTGACGACCGAGGAGCTCCTCGCGACGGGAGCCACCGATCTGTTCAGGGCGATCCGGCTCTCCCGGCCGCGCTTTCTCGGGTCCCGGGCGCCCCGCAAGGATGCGCCGGTGGTGTACGTCGACGGCGTCCGGGTCGGGGATGTGGCGTACCTTCGCGGAATGCGCGTCCAGAGCGTCGCGATGGTGCGACTCCTGCGCGGCCCCGATGCCACCACGCGCTTCGGGACGGATCACGTGGGCGGGGCGCTACTCGTCACGACGCGCGACGGGTCTTCCGTGAGGACCGAACGTTGTCCGGGCCACTGAGCGTCGAATCGGCCCCGCCTCTCCCCCGATCCTCGAAAGATGAGCGTCTCGGGATACACCGCCCCGACGTTCCCGTGGTTACGACACGCACTGCACCACGCCAGGGGCTCACCTCCCGCATGCGAGAGAAGATCGCTGGGAGCCGCCCCCCTCAGGCTCCGACCATCCGCACGGCATCCGAGCCCTCGATCGCTCGTCCGTCGATGGTCCGTCCGGTGAGCGTGCCCCCGGTGGAAGCGCACCCGAGACCGGTGTCGCCGACCCGGAAGTGGAACACCAGATCCACGTCTCCGTCGCCGTCCACGTCCTCCTCGTGGCGTCGGGGCTCCCCCGAGCTGCGGTCGACGTGGGCTTCCGTCGCGCCCTCGAACTCCACGGTGGCGTGATCGACGGTGGTCGCGTCGAAGGCGTCGCTGCTCAGGATCGCGACGGGGACCACCTCGTCCGGGCTGCCGCAGTTGATGGAGTTCGGATCGCTGCCCGGCTTGATGTCGATCGTCACCCCGAGCCCCGGAGGCGGACCGCCGTCGGTGTAGTCGTAGACCACTCCGTCGCATCCGAGATCGGGGGTCAGCAAGAGCCCGCCGACGACCTGGGCCATCAGGTCTACGGGGGCCTGAGATGCCGGCAGCGTGAGGGCCGGCACGTCGGCAAAGTCGGTGACGCAGGGGAACATCGGCGCGTAGAAGGTCTGTCCGCCGTCCTCGATCTTCCCCGTGTACATCGCCTTGATGTCCACCGGTGCGAGCGCGGGGAGCTCGAACTCGAAGCTGAAGTCGAACGGTCCGTCGAGGCTGCCCGCCGACTCCAGCGCCGACACGACGTCGGGCGGGAACTCGAGGATGACGAACTTCTGACCCGCCTCGGCGTTCACCGTGGCTCCGGGCTGCGCGTCGAAGGAGGCCGTCTCGGTGGCCACGATTCCCCGGGGGCCGGTCCCGTCGTCGAAGGTGCCGGTGAAGTTCGAGGCGCCGGCCGGGACCTGGAGGATGAGCGGATCGACGAAGAGACCCAGGACCCCTGATTCCGAGATCAGCTCGGCGCTCGACGTCCGCTCGATGACCGGCGGATCCGCCTCGAAGTCGAGGAACGAGTAGGTGCAATCCACGAGCACGCCCCCCTCGCCGAAATCGCAGATCGCCATGGGACTTCACGTCCCTCCGATGGTGGCGACGAAGACGGTCCCGAACTCCGTGTCCCGCTCCCCGACGGCACCGAAGACGAGGCGGAGAAAGCAGCCCGAGACGAGCAGGGGAAGGGTGAGGGCGGATCCAGTGGAGAAGAGCCTCCGGAGGCCGGTACGCGTGAGCACGGGAGTACCTCCTGTCGTGGGTTCGGGAGAGGGGGATGGGCGCTGCGGCCTCACGACCCGATGCGCAGGATTCCTCTTCCAGCTCCCGGCCCCGTGAATCGCAGAGGACGGAAGCTCCCAGTCTCGCCGTGGGACGGAAGGTCGCCGTAAACGTCCCCGGCTCCGGTCCCTGATCGCACACGAAGCGGGTCGCCATCATCTCCGTGGGCGCCAGGCGCGCGGCGCCGTTCTCGAAGCTGCCCCCGCGGCACCCGACGAGGTGCGCTCCCTGCTCCACCACGAACGTTCCACGGAACGGCGGAGTGGCGAAGTCGATCGAGGTGTGGATGGCCACCGGTCCGGCCGGGACGCTCTCGACTCCGGCCGTATCTTCCTCACAGCCGGCGACCAGACCCCAGCAGAGGGCCACTCCGAGGATGGACAGGCAGGTGCTCGTGACGACGCTCATGACGACCTCCGGTGCGGGTGGGGATCCGCAGGAACGTGACCGCCTCGACGGTCCGGGAGTGTCGTCGGCCCAGCGGACGACGGCGTCGTCTTCGGTGGACCCCGAGCCTCCGGAGCCGCCTGCCGTGCTGAGACCCGAGATTCCTCACGATATTGTGCGCTTATCGCCAGGTCAGTGAACTCCCGGCGGACTCGCCGGAGCTGTGCTCGGCGCGCTCGTCGGTCACGTAGTCCGTAACCGGGAATGGACCGGGGTATGGCGGGCGGAGCTCTCTCTCTTCCTTGCCGTGCGACCCTGGTTCGAGCAGGAAGGAGGTGTCCGGGTCTCGCTGCCGGTGAGAGTGGTTCGCTGAGCCGAATCTCCGCTTCCCAGCGTCGCCCGACGCACTCCGATGAACACCCCCACCGCGCAGCGAAGCGTGGGGGGGCCTCACTCGAAGGCACTCCTCCCACGCAGCTTCCCATACGAGAAGAGGGCTCCTGTGGAAGCCCCCCAGGAGCCCTTCTCGTGTCTCAGAGGCGCCGCCCGGATTCGAACCGGGGATAAAGGCTTTGCAGGCCTCTGCCTTACCACTTGGCCACGGCGCCAACGGCGAGGGGGGCCCGCCGCGGACGACACGCCCCCCTCGAGAGCGGGAAACCGGACTCGAACCGGCGACCCCCACCTTGGCAAGGTGGTGCTCTACCAACTGAGCTATTCCCGCGTGGTTTTGTAGGCTGAGAAGCTAGAAAAGCGGCACGGGAGTGTCAAGGCGTTCGGGGCCGTTTTCCGTTATGTTGATGGCTTCGATCGCGGCCGGATCCAGCCGGCGTAGAGGCACCCGAAAGACCGCTCACGCTTCCACATATCCACCGCATGCCGATCACCCTCCCGACCCTCGCTCCCCGGGCCCCGTTCCGGGCGGCCCCGCTCCTCCTGCCGCTCCTCGCCTTCCTCCTCGCTTCCCACCCCACCCTCGCACAGGAGACCGAGAGTCCTCTCTCGCCCGCGGGCCGTCTGCGCCTGCAGGTGGCCCCCGCGTTCGTGGCGTGGGACAGCCGGTACGGAGAGGAGGGGAGCGAGCCGCTGGGTGCCGACCTGGACGTGGGTGAGACCACCGCCTTCTTCCCGGGCGTCCCGAACCTCGAGACCGGGCTCCGGGCCCTCCTGGACGACCCCGAGTACTCCGGCTCCCTGGGACGGACGCAGGCCCGGGTCAGCGCGGACCGGTTGGAGCTGCCGCTCAGGGTCGACGTCGGGGTCTTCGACTGGCTCACGGTGGGAGCCACCGTGCCCCTGGTGAAAGGGCGGACGGAGATCACCCTGGACTTCGACTCGGCGGGGGCCAACCTGGGAGGGAACCCGGTCCTCACCGACCTCGCGTCCGTCGCGGCCTACGTCGACGGCCTCAACACCGCCGGGGCCGCGGCGTCGGGCCGCGCGGACGAGGTCTGCGCGAGCGAGCCGGAGTCCGAGGCGTGCTCGTCGGCCATGGCGCTCGCGGACGACCTGGGCTCCTTCAACGCCGACCTGAGCGAAGCGTACCGCGCCTCCTTCCTCTTCCCCACGACCGAGTCGGCGGCGGGGACGACCCTGCGAGAGCGCTCCGACGCGCTGGACGGACGACTGGTCGAGGCCGGCCTGGAAGGGCTGGCCGGGACGCTCCCCCTCGCGGAGCCCCTGCCCGACCGCGCCGCCTTCGACGACTTCGTCGCGAGCGCGTTCGCGATGCCCTCACCCGCCCTCGGGAATCCCGTCGAGCTCTGGGAGCTCGGGGACGTCGAGCTGCACGCGGTGGTCCAGCTGCTCGAGGGCGTCCGCCGCGACTCGACCGACGAGCGGGCGACAGCCCGCTGGCAGGTGGGAGCGGGAGGTCTCGTCCGGCTGGGCACGGGATCCAGGGACGACCCGGCCGTCCTTCTGGACCACCCGGCGGGCGACGGCCAGACGGACCTCGAGGGGCGCCTCTTCGCCAACCTCGTCTGGCACCGGCTGGGGCTGTGGACCGACATCCGGTACGGCGTGCAGCTCTCGACGAACGTGACGCGTCGGGTGGGACCTTCCGGGCTTCCCTTCCTCGCGCCGAGGGGACTCAGCCTTCTGAAGTGGACTCCGGGGAGCTACCTCCGGCTGGAAGTGGCGCCTCGCGTCCACCTCACCGGAGAGCTCGCCGTGTCGGCGGGATATCACCTCTGGTCGAAGGCCCAGGACAGCTAC
>JASFUL010000212.1:0-8685 GCA_050050315.1 Gemmatimonadota bacterium | reverse complement strand
CGGCGTGGGGATCGCGTGCGGCATCGACCACCTCACCTACGGCGCCGAGCTCGTGGAGGTCTCGGTCCGGGACGGCCGGATCGCGGTCGAGCGGGTCGTGGTGGCGGCGGACTGCGGCCCCGTCCTGAATCCCGACATGGGGCGGGCCCAGCTCGAGGGGGGCGCCCTGCAGGGGCTCTCGGCGGCGCTGGGAGAGAGGCTGACGGTCCGGGACGGCGCCATCGTCCAGGGGAACTTCGACGACTACCAGTTGCTCCGCATGCGCGACGCGCCGGCCACCATCGAGACCCACTTCGTGGAGACCGACACCCGTCCGACGGGCCTGGGCGAGCCGGCCGTGCCCCCGGCGGCGCCGGCCCTGGCGTGCGCGATCTACGCCGCGACGGGCGCACGCCCGCGGACCCTCCCGATCCGGACGACCTAGCCAGGACGGCCGCTCAAGCCTGCTCGTCGGCCCCGGGCCGGTACGTCCCGAAGCTCCAGACGTACCCCTCGGGGTCGCGGCACATGTACTCCCGCGAGCCGTAGTCCGTCTCGGCCAGCTCGCGGACGATCCGGGCTCCCGCGTCCTTCGCCCGCCGGCAGTGGGCTTCGACGTCCTCGACGTACACGTGGATGGCTCCGGTGCGACCGGCCCCTCCTGCCGTGACCAGCCGGCCCCCCTCCTGCGGCGACCGGCCGGTCCCGGTACCTTGTGGAACGGCCGGGGCGGCACCCGGCACGACCGAATCCATCCACGCGAGGAGGAGCACATGGCAGAGAGCGTCTACAAGGTCATCGAGCTCGTCGGCACCAGCACCGAGTCGTGGGAGAAGGCGGCCCAGGCTGCGGTCGCCCGGGCGCAGCAGACCCTCCGCGACCTGCGCATCGCCGAGGTGATCACCCTCGACATGCAGATGGAGGGCGGCGCGGTGAAGGCCTACCGGGCCAAGGTGAAGGTGTCCTTCAAGTACGAGGGAGAAGGCTAGCGCCCGACGGAGTCGAAGGGGGCCTCTCGACGCCCGAGTGGGGTATCACGAGGTGTGACTCCCTACTGCGGAGGACGTCGTGAAGCGCGGGAGCTTCTTCCTCTCCATGGCCGCCGTGGCGGGGTTGGCCACGGCGACGGGCGTGCACCTCCTGCTCGAAGAGCCGGAGGGCCTCGTGCTGCGGGTCAACCTGCCCGAGTACCGGCTCGAGGTCTGGGATGGAGGGGAGTTGCTGCGCTCCTTCGAGGTGACGATCGGCACGCCGGGGTACGACACGCCGATCGGGGAGTTCGGCATCGACCGCGTGGTCTGGAATCCCTGGTGGCACCCGCCCGAGAGCCGGTGGGCCGAGGGACTGGAGGTCGTGCCACCCGGTCCGGACAACCCCATGGGGCGGGCCAAGCTCCGCTTCGAAGGCCTCCTCTTCATCCACGGGACCAACCGGGAAGACCAGCTCGGCCAGGCCCGCTCCCACGGCTGCCTCCGGATGGGCAACGCCGACGTGCTGACCCTCGCCCGGCTGGTGGCCGAGCACGCGGGCGTCCCGGGTCCGGAGGAGCTCGAGGCGCTGGAGACGGATTCCCACGCCACGCGGGACGTGTCGCTCGAGACCCCGGTCCCGCTCGTGATCACCTACCGCCTCGTGGAGGAGGTGGGCGGCCAGATACGGTCGTACGAAGACGTGTACCGGCGCGGCCTCCGGCCGGAGGAGCGGCGGTTGCTGGAGAGCGCAGACCCCGCGGGATGACGGGCGTCCCCGTCCCGGCGGAATCGCCGGTTGGCCAGCGGCCGCCCTTGACCCGCCCGCCGGCGCCCGCGAGCTTCCCGGCCATGAGCGACTCGCGGATGCATCATCACCACCCCCATCATGGCGGTCACCCCACGCTCGGCGTGGCGGGCACCGTGGTGGAGGAAGTGCGCGTCTAGACCGCGACGCTCCCCGAACGCCACGCCGCAGCCCGTCATTCACGACGGGCTGCGGTTCTTTTTTTGTCGATCTCCCGCGGATCAGGATGGAGGACCACAGGTGCTGAGGATCGCGCTCCCGAATAAAGGACGGCTATCAGAACGGGCGGTCGACCTCTTCGAGCGGGCCGGGCTCCGGGCGGAGTTCGCGTCGGATCGGGCGCTCCAGGCGCAGCTGGGAGAGGACTTCCAGGCCATCTTCGTGCGGGCGGCGGACATCCCCGAGTTCGTCGCCGACGGAGCGGCCGAGGTGGGCGTGACCGGCGCGGACCTGGTGGCCGAGAGTGGTCGGGAGCACGAGGTGCGGGAGCTACTGGACCTCGGCTTCGGCCGCTGCCGGCTCTCCATCGCGGTGCCCGAGACCAGCCCCGTCCGGCACCCCGCCGACATCCCGGACGGCACCCGCGTGGCCACCTCCTTTCCGCGGCTCACCGGGACGTTCTTCCGGGAGCTCGGCGTGAACATCCAGATCGCGCCCGTCTCCGGCGCCGCCGAGATCGCCCCGCACCTGGGCGTGGCCGACGTGATCGTGGACCTCGTGTCCACCGGCTCCACGCTGAGGATGAACAACCTCCGGGAGGTCACGACCATCATGATGTCCTCGGCCCGCACCGTCGTGAACGCCCGGGCGTACGAGGACGACGCGACCCGCCAGGCCGTGGACGAGCTCGTCCTGGCCCTCGAGTCCGTCCTGCGGGCCGCCCGCAAGCGGTACCTCATGGCCAACGTGCCCCGGGAGCGCCTCGACGAGGTCCGGCAGATCATCCCGGGGCTCAGCGGCCCGACGATCGTCGAGGTGCTCGACGGCGACGCGTGGGTCGCCGCCCACGCGGTGGTCGACCAGGAGAGGATCTACCAGACCATCGCCCGGCTGAAGGCGGTCGGCGCCGAGGGCATCCTGGTCACCCGCATCGAGAGGCTGATGCCGTGAGCGCCCTCGAGCTGGCCTGGCGCGGTCCGGTCGCCGGGCTCTCCCCGACGGACAGGACCCGGCTCGTGGAGCGGCGGCCCGCCCGGGGCCCCGGCTCGGACGCGAGCGCCGCGAGCCGGCCGGGTCCGTCCGACGGGCCGGACGAGCGGGAGGACACCCGCGCCCGGGTCCGCGAGATCATCCGGGACGTGCGGACCCGGGGAGACGCCGCCCTCCTCGAGATGGCGCGCCGCTTCGACGGCGTCGATTCGGACGGCCTCGACGTGCCCCGGGAGCGGTGGCGGGAGGCCCTGGACGCTCTCGACCCGGGGGTCCGCGCGGCCCTCGAGCGCGCGGCACGGAACATCGAGGCCTTCCACCGCGCCCAGGTCCCCGGGGACGTGGAGGTCGAGACCGAGCCCGGGGTGCGGCTCGGACGTCGCTTCGTCCCGCTCGCGCGGGTGGGCGTGTACGCGCCCGGGGGCCTCGCCGCCTACCCGTCCAGCGTCCTCATGGGGGTCGTGCCCGCGCGGGCGGCCGGGGTGGGCGAGGTGGTGGTGTGCTCGCCCCCCGGCCCGAACGGGCTGCCCGCTCCTCCGGTGCTGGCCGCCGCGGCCGTCGGCGGCGCCGACCGGCTGGTCGCCGCGGGGGGCGCCGGAGCCGTGGCCGCCATGGCCTACGGAACCGCGTCGGTGCCGCGCTGCGACGCGGTGGTGGGACCGGGCAACCGGTGGGTGCTGGAGGCGAAGCGGCAGGTGGCGGCCGACGTGGTGATCGACTCGCCGGCGGGGCCGTCGGAGGTGCTCGTGGTGGCCGACGCCACGGCGGACCCCGGCCGGATCGCCGACGAGCTCGTCGCCCAGGCGGAGCACGACCCCGACGCGGCGGTGGTCCTCGTGGCGACCGACCCGGACGTCCTCGAGGCGGCCGAGGCGGCGCTGGCCGAGCGGGTCGCGACGACACCCCGCCGGGACGTGGTGCGGGCCGCGCTCGCGGCCCGGGGCGCGCTGCTGCTCGCGTCCGACGCCGACGAGGCGCTGGCCCTGGCCCGGGAGTGGGCCCCCGAGCACCTCTCGCTGCTGACGGCCCGGCCCCGGGCCGACCTGGAGCGCGTTCCCACCGCGGGGACCGCCTTCCTGGGCGGGAGCGCGTCCGTGGCCCACGGCGACTACCTGACCGGCGCCAACCACGTCCTCCCCACCGAGGGCACGGCCCGGAGCTACGGCGGCCTCTCGACCTTGCACTTCATGCGCTCCTACACCTGGCAGGAGGTCGGGCCCGATGCCGCCGCCCGGCTCGTCGACGCCGTGGAAGCCCTCGCGGGCGCCGAGGGGCTGCCCGCCCACGGCGCCGCGGCCCGGGGCGCCGCGCGGGCGTCGGAGGGAGCACGGTCATGACCCGCTTCCCCCGCCCGGACTACGCGCCCCTCGCCCGGTACGCGTTCGACCGCCGGCCCGTCGAGGTCGACCTCAGCGACAACACGAACCTGTGGGGCGGCCACCCCGCCGCCCTCGAGGTCGTGAAGGGGGCCGACTCCGACGACCTGGCCCGCTACCCCGCCCTGTACGCCGACGAGCTGAAGCGCGCCGTCTCACGGACCTTCGGCGTGCCCGCCGCGGCGGTCTGCACCGGGTGCGGCAGCGACGACGTGCTCGACGCGGCCTGGCGGGCGTGCGCGCCCACGACCGCTCCCGCCGTGGTCGGCTACGCGGCCCCCACCTTCTCGATGGTCGAGCCGCTCTCGCTCATGAACGCCCGGGCCGCCCGCCCGGTCCCGTGGTCGGAGGCGCTCAAGGACCCGTCCCGGCTCCTGGCGGACGATCCGGCGCTCGTGTACGTGTGCAGGCCGAACAACCCCACCGGCCTGCTGGCGCCCCCGGCCTGGCTGGACGCGCTGGTGGACGCCGCCGGGTCCCGGCCCGACGGCGGCCCCCTGGTGGTCGTGGACGAGGCGTACGCCGACTTCGCGGGCGAGACGTACGCCGCCCGCGCGGCGGAGCGGGAGCGCGTGCTGGTGACCCGGACGCTCTCGAAGGCCTACGGGCTGGCCGGGCTCCGCGTCGGCTTCGCGGTGGGAGCCCCGTCGGTGATCGACGAGGTGGAGAAGGCCCGCGGCCCGTACAAGGTCG
Organism: Gemmatimonadota bacterium; assembly: GCA_050050315.1. Taxonomy (GTDB): domain Bacteria; phylum Gemmatimonadota; class Gemmatimonadetes; order Longimicrobiales; family Gaopeijiaceae; genus JASFUL01. Next base: position 3,712 of record JASFUL010000212.1, on the reverse strand, counting down.
GACGGCTGGCCACGGCGGCCGCGGTGGCGGCGCTGGACGATGCCGAGGGCTGGACCCGGGACGTCGTCGAGGTGGCCGTGCGGAACCGCAGACGCCTGACCGAGGAGCTCGTGGGTCGTGCCCTCGACCCCCTCCCGTCCCGGGCCAACTTCGTGCTGATCCCCGTCGCCGCCGGCGCGGCCCGGGACCTCGCGCTCCGCATGCGGGCTCTCGGCGTGGCCATCAGGCCGTTCCCGGCCTGCCCCGACGTGGGCGATGCCGTGCGGGTCACGGTGGCGCCGTGGCCGCTGATGGAGCGCTTCCTGGGGGCGCTCGACTCCATGCTCGCGGACGACCCGACCCGCTGGAGCAGCGACCGATGAGTCCCGCACCCCGGGTGGCGCTGTTCGACCACGGCGCCGGCAACATCCACTCCCTCCGGAAGGCGCTGGAGGGCGCCGGCGCGTCGGTCGGCGTCACCGACGACTGGGACCGCGCCCTCTCGGCCGACGCCCTGGTGCTCCCCGGCGTGGGGGCGTTCAGCGCCGCGGTGGAGGCCCTTCCCCGGGACCCCGGGCGGATCCGGAGGGCGCTGGAGCGCGGCCTGCCCTGCCTGGGCATCTGCCTGGGCATGCAGCTCCTGTTCGAGGCGAGCGAGGAGGGCGAGGGAGACGGGATCGGGCTCCTGCCGGGCCGGGTGCGACGCCTCGAGGCGGCCGTGGTGCCGCAGATGGGCTGGAACGAAGTGGAGATCGCGGACGACCCCCTCTTCCGGGGCGTAAAGGACCTGGTGGCGTACTACGCGAACTCCTTCGTGTGCGAGCCGGCGGCGGAGGCGTCCCCCGACCCGGCGATCGCCTGGAGCGAGATCGACGGTCGCCGCTTCGTGGCCGCGGTCCGTCGCGGCCGGACCTGGGGCGTCCAGTTCCACCCGGAGAAGAGCTCGGACCCGGGACGGCGCATCGTGACGAACTTCGTGCGGCAGCTCCCGTGATCGTCGCGCCGGCGGTGGACCTCCGGGGCGGCCGGTGCGTCCAGCTCGTGGGAGGGCGCCCCGAGGACGAGCGCGTCTCGCTCCCGGACCCCGTCGCGGCGGCCCGCCGCTGGTGGGACGCCGGGTTCGGCACGCTCCACGTGGTCGACCTGGACGCCGCGCTGGGCGAGGGCGACAACCGCGACCTCGTGGAGGCGCTCTGCCGGGCCACCGCGGCCACCGTCCAGGTGGGGGGTGGGCTGCGCGACGACGAGGCGGTCGACGGGGTCCTCGGGAGCGGAGCCGACCGCGTCATCGTGGGGACCCGGGCGGTGGAAGACCGGGGGTGGCTGGAGGCGCTGGCCCGCGGCCGACCGGGCCGGATCATGGTGGCGGCGGACGTCCGCGACGGGCGGGTCCTGCGCAAGGGATGGACGGAGGCGTCCACCCTCCGGGTCCTGGACTTCGTGGCCGATCTCGGGGACGTCCCGCTGGCGGGGGTGCTCTGCACCGACGTCGGCCGGGAGGGCCGGCTCGCCGGGGTCGACGGAGACGCGATGGCGGCCGTGGTCGCGGCGTCTCCCCACCCGGTCTGGGCGAGCGGGGGTATCGCCGACGTCGCCGACCTGCGCCGGCTCGAGCGAGCCGGAGCGGCGGGGGCCGTGGTGGGCATGGCGCTGTACACGGGGTCGCTGGACCCGGTCGAGGTGGCGCGGGAGTTCGGCGGCGGGGGCTCACCCCGCCCGGAGACGAGCGAAGAGCGGAGGACGCGACGATGAGTCGACTGAAGCGGGAGACGAAGGAGACGCGTATCGACGTCCGGGTGGAGCCGGGCACGGGCGCCTCCGACGTGGAGACCGACGAGCCCTTCCTCACCCACATGGCCGAAACGCTGGCGCGCTACGCGGGGCTGGAGCTCCGACTGCGCGCCACGGGCGATCTGCGGCACCACCTGGTGGAGGACGTGGGCATCGCCCTGGGCCGCGCGCTCCGCCGCGAGGTGCCGGCCGAGGCCGAGCGGTACGGGTGGGCGCTCGTGCCCATGGACGACGCGTTGGTCCAGGCCGCCGTCGACGTGGGCGGCAGGCCCTGGTACGAGGGACGTCTCCCGTCCAGGCTGTACGAGCACTTCCTCCAGAGCTTCGCGGTGAACCTGGGCGCCACGCTCCACGTGAAGGTCGTGCGCGGCCGCGACCGGCACCACGTGGTCGAGGCGGCGGTCAAGGCCGTGGGGCTCTCCCTGCGCCAGGCGCTCCGGGAGGGCGAGGGGGTGTTCAGCACCAAGGGGAGGGTCGAGGAGGAGTGGACGGAATGAGCCTGCGCCCGCGCGTGGTCGTCTGCCTGGACGTGCGGGACGGGCGGGTGGTGAAGGGCACCCGCTTCGAGGGGCTCCGGGACGTGGGCGACCCGGTCGAGCTCGCCGCCCGCTACGAGCGCGAGGGCGCGGACGAGATCGTGTTCCTCGACATCAGCGCCTCGGCCGAAGGGCGGGGAACGCTGCTCGACACCGTACGCCGCACCGCGGAGGTCCTCTTCATCCCCCTCACGGTGGGCGGTGGCGTCCGGACGGTGGAGGACGTCGGCCGGCTTCTCCGGGCGGGGGCCGACAAGACCAGCGTGAACACCGCCGCCGTGGAAGACCCGGAGTTCCTCACCCGCGGCGCCGACCATTTCGGCGCCCAGTGCATGGTGGCGTCGGTGGACGCGAAGCGGTCGGGAGGTACGGAGCAGGCAGGGGAGGCGGCGGCGCCCTCCGGGTCGACGGACGACGGGGCCGCCCCGCGGTGGAGGGCGTGGACCCACGGCGGGAGGACGCCCACCGAGCTGGACGCCGTGGCCTGGGCCGTCGAGTGCGCCGAGCGGGGCGCCGGAGAGATCCTGCTCACCAGCATGGACCGGGACGGCGTGCGCACCGGCTACGACCTCGAGCTCACCCGGGCGGTCGCCGGCCGCGTGCGGGTCCCGGTGGTGGCGTCGGGCGGAGCCGGCAAGTCCGCCCACCTCCGGGACGCCTTCCGCGCCGGCCGCGCCTCGGCGGCCCTGGTGGCGGGGATCCTCCACGACGGCCTCACCACCGTGGCCGACCTGAAGGAGGACCTGGCCGGGTGGGGGCTTCCCGTCCGGCCCGTTCCGACGGATCGCATCCCCCCGAGCCGGAGCGTCCCATGACCGACCGTACTCTCGCGACCCCCGCCGACCTCGAGGCCCTGGCCTTCGACGAACGCGGCCTCGTACCCGTCGTGGCCCAGGACACCCGGACGGGCACCGTGCTGATGGTCGCCTGGGCCGACCGGGAGGCTCTCGGACGCTCCCTCGGTACGGGCGAGCTCCACTTCTGGTCCCGCTCCCGGCAGCGCCTGTGGCGGAAGGGCGAGACCAGCGGGAACGTGCTCGAGGTCCGCTCCCTCCACGCCGACTGCGACGGCGACACCGTCCTGGCCCGCGTCCGGCCGACCGGACCCGCCTGCCACACGGGTGAGACCAGCTGCTTCGGCGCGGGCGCCGCGCCCGGGGATGCCGACCCCGAGGCCCGCTCCGCGGGGCCCGGCGCCGGTGGACCCCCGGGTCCCGACCCCCACGTCCTGGCCGAGCTGTGGGACGTGATCGACGCCCGGGCGGCCGCCCCGTCCGAGCGCAGCTACACCGCGCGGCTGCTGGCCGACGAGAACCTGCGGCTCAAGAAGCTCGGCGAGGAGACCGCCGAGCTGGTGGTCGCGCTGGCCCGGGGGGACGCACCCCGCGCCTCGGAGGAGGCGGCGG
>JASFUL010000211.1:0-8710 GCA_050050315.1 Gemmatimonadota bacterium | reverse complement strand
GGAAGGTGTCGAGGATGACCGCGAAGACGTCCTGCTCGCTCTCCGTGAAGTCCTTCCGGATGTCGGTGACCACGAGCGCGTCGGGGTCCGAGTCGTGGAGGCGGGCGCCGATGTAGAGGTTCTCCTCGTCATAGGCCACCCTGACCTCGGTCTTTTCCGACGCCGGCCGTCCCTCCCAAGGCTCGGCCTGCACGAAGCCGTCGACGGCCTCGGCACGGGTCCAGACGGCCTCGTCGAGGACGCCGTCCAGCCGCAACGCCTCCGTCGCTTCGGCGGCCACGACGCGCGGGCGTCCCGAGTCCGCCCGGGCGGGAGGGCTCTGGGCGGCGCCGCGGCGCGCTCCGAGGGGGCTGAACGTGGCGCCGACGACGAGGGTGCATGCGACCGCGGTGCGCCTGACGATCATCGCTGACATCTCTCATTCCCCGACGCGTCCGGCCGGGGTGCGCCTTCGAGTCGGGAAGCTCCCGGGGCGAGGGAGTCCCCCCGGGACCGGGCCCGCGGCCACTCGATGGACCTCCGGTTCGGTGGACTCATGGACGACAACATGACGGGGCCGAAGGCGCGACGCGAGAGAGGGACGCCCCGGTCCCGGCCGAACGGCTCGATGCGCGCGGAGTACTTCTCTCGTGCCCGACTCCCGTGGGACGTGACGGATTCGTGAACTCCTGACGCGCGTTCGCGCGCGACCACCCCCCCAAGCCACCCGACCCTGATGCCCGAGACCGAGACACGCGGAGCGACGCAGCGCGATCCGGAAACCTCCGACCCGGGGCCCCGGCGGCGGAGCGCGTCCCCTCGACGACCGGTCCGAACGACGCTTCTGGCGCTGCTGGCGGTCGCCGCCGCCGCGCTGCCCGGGTGCGACGGGGCGTCTTCTTCCTCCACCCGCTTCCTCTCCATCGGCACCGGGGGCACCGGGGGCATCTACTATCCGCTGGGCGGTGCCCTGGCGGCGCGGCTGACGGCCGCCGATTCGACGCGGCAGTACACGGCGGAGGTGACGGGAGGGAGCGTCGAGAACGTGAAGCGGGTCGCCGCCGGGCAGATCGACCTCGGCTTCACGCTGGCGGTCACCGCGTACGAGGCGTATCGGGGTGGCCAGGACTTCGCGGCACCGGTCGAGGGGTTGCGCGTGGTCGCACCGCTGTACCCCAACATGACCCACGTCCTCGCGCGGCGGGGGCTCGGGGTGCGGGGGGTGGGCGACCTCCGGGGCCGGACGGTGAGCGTCGGGTCCGCGGGAAGCGGGACCGAGCAGATGGCCAGGCAGCTCCTGGAGGCGGCGGGCCTTTCGTACGAAGACGTGGAGGAGCGCTTTCTCTCCTTCTCCGAGTCGGCAGCGGCGCTCCGGGACGGCGCCATCGACGCGGCGATCCTCTCGGTCGGCTACCCCGCTTCGGCGGTGCTCGAGGCGACCACCACGGGGGACGTGGTGCTCGTCCCGGTGGAAGGCGCTACGCTCGAGGCGCTCGTGAAAGCGCACCCCTACTACGGGAGTGGGGCCATCCCGCCCGGCGTGTATCCGGGCGTAGAGGAGGAGATTCCGACGGTCAGCACCCTCAACTGGATCGTGGGGATGGAGTCGCTGGAGGACTCGGTGGTGGAAGCGTTGTTGAACGTTATCGCCGACTCGCGTGTCAATCTGGAGCAGGCCCACGAGATGGCGCGGCAGATCGAGCTCGACCGCCTGGAGGTGGCGCCGATCCCGCTGCACCCGGCGACGGCTCGGTGGCTGGGGTCGCGGGGTGGCTAGAGGTTGTACAAGATTTTGGCTGGCGATAACTATACAAATGTTGTACAATAGGGAAGCGTACGACACCTCACGATAGATGACGAGTCCATGATCGATCGAAATCCCAGAAGATGCCGGACCCGGGGGGCGCGAGCCGCTCGCGGGGAGGGAGGACCGCTCCGGGTCCTCCCGTTGGTTCTCCTCGCGACGCTGCTGGCGACGCTCGTCGCGCCGGTGCCCGCACGGGGGCAGAGGGATGGCGTTCCCTCGACGGGGACCTCGGCCACCCCTGTGAACGAGGACGGGCCGCGGTCGCTGCCCGCCGTCCCGCGGGAGGGGCAGATCGAGCTGGACGGCAGCATCGACGAGGCCGCCTGGAATTCCGCGCGCTCCTTCTCGAACTTCGTGCAGAGCGAGCCCGTGGAGGGCGTGCCGGCGGAGCACGATACGCGCGTCCAGCTCCTCATCGACGACGAGGCCATCTGGGTGGCGGCGCGGATGTACGATCCCCGGCCGTCCACCATCGGGACCCAGCTGGTGCGGCGGGACGACCGGGGCGCCTACGACTGGTTCTCGGTCTCCCTCGACCCGAATCTCGACCGCCGGACGGGCTACACCTTCCAGGTGAGCGCCGCCGGTGTCCAGATGGATCAGTACCTCTACGACGACGAGCGGGACGATCCCGCCTGGGACGCCGTGTGGGAGTCGGCGGTCAGGATCGATTCCCTCGGGTGGACCGCGGAGCTGCGCATCCCCCTCTCCCAGATCCGCTACGAGTCCGGAGCTGGGCCGCAGACCTGGGGCGTCAACTTCGCCCGCCGGCGCCTCTCGTCCAACGAGCTCAGCTACTTCCAGCTCCGCAGTCGACTCAAGGAGGGAGTGGTGAGCCAGTTCGGGACCCTGCGTGAGGTGCGGGTTCCCGGGAGCGTCCGTCGGATCGAGGTCCGCCCCTACCTGCTGAGCTCGCTCCACGACGGTCCGGCCGAGGAGGGCGACCCGTTCTTCAGCGGGCGCGAGGCGAGCGCCCGCGTGGGAGCCGACCTTCGCTTCGGCCTCGGCTCGGCGTTCACCCTCGACGCCACGGTCAACCCGGACTTCGGACAGGTCGAGGCCGACCCGGCCGTCATCAATCTGTCGGCGTTCGAGACCTTCTTCGAGGAGCGGCGCCCCTTCTTCGTGGAGGACGCACAGATCTTCGATTTCTCCCTGGCGGGCCACCAGAACCAGCTCTTCTACAGCCGCCGCATCGGCCGGAACCCCCACGGCGACGCCCCGGACGAAGCCGATTTCGCCGAGATCCCGGACGCCGCCACGATCCTCGGGGCCGCGAAGGTCACGGGCCGGACCTCGGGCGGACTCTCGCTCGGAGCCCTGGGTGCCGTGACGCAGCAGGAGTCGGGTCGGGCGTACTTCGCCGAGGACGAGCGGACCGCCGAGTTCACGGTCGAGCCGCGGAGCGAGTTCGGCGTGGTGCGGCTCCAGCAGGACTTCAACGACGGCGCGTCGCAGATCGGTGGCATCGTCACGGGGATGCGCCGTGAGCTGACCGCGGACGGGTCGTTCGACTTCCTTCCCTCGGACGCGGTGACGGGCGGCGTCCGCTTCGAGCACCAGTGGAACGACCGCGACTGGAAGCTCGGGGGCTTCCTGGCGGCCAGCCACGTGCGGGGCGCCCCCGAGGCGATGATCCGTCTGCAGCGGTCCAGCAACCACTACTTCCAGCGTCCCGACGCCACCCGGATGGAGGTGGACTCCGCGGCGACGTCCATGACCGGAGCCGAGTGGCGCCTCGAGCTGAACCGCCAGAACGGCGAGCACTGGACCGGCGGGGTCTGGATCGGCGAGGTGACGAAGGGCTTCGACGTGAACGACCTCGGGTACAGCCGGTCGTCCGAGCAGCTCGACGGCGGCTTCAGGGTGAGCTACCGGGAGATCACGCCGGGAGACCTGTTCCGGAGCTACAGGCTCAGCCTGTTCAGCTACCACAACGTGAGCCACGAGGCCCTCGACGACGTGGGGGCGTGGGACTCGTGGCGCGAGGGCTACCTGGGTGGTTCCGTGTTCCTGAGCTCGGACTTCACGTTCCTGAACTACTGGGGCACCGACCTGAACCTGTCGTGGAGCCCCGACGCGTACAGCCACACCGCCACCCGCGGCGGGCCGACCATGCGGGACCCGGGGAGCCTCAGCGTCCGGGCGGGGGTGAACTCCGACCGCCGGAAGAACGTCCACTTCCGCGGCGGCTTCAGCGTCCGGCAGGGATTCGACGGCAGCGGGAGCGAACGAAGCGTGAGCGGCAGCGTCAGCGTCCGCCCCTCGTCGCGGATCGAGCTCGAGCTCGAGCCGCGCTTGAGCGTCCAGACCGACGGCGCCCAGTACGTGACGTCCACGTCGGACGTGCCGTTCGAGCCGACCTACGGGTCGCGATACCTCTTCGGCGAGCTGGACCGCACCACCGTCTCCATGGAGACGCGGCTCGACTGGACGTTTTCGCCCACGCTGTCGCTGCAGCTCTTCGCCCAGCCCCTCATCTCGTCGGGACGCTACACGGCGTACAAGCAGCTCGCGGCCGCCGGCTCCTACGCCTTCGACACCTTCGGCGAGGGCGAGCTCACCACCGTCGCCGGCGAGCAGGTCTGTGCGGGGGGGAGGATCTGCCTGGACGAGGACGGCGACCGGCGGGTCGACTTCGACGGGGACGGTCGGACCGATTTCTCGTTCGGGGACCGGGACTTCAACGTCCGCTCGCTGGTGGGCAACGCGGTCCTGCGCTGGGAGTACCGGCCCGGCTCGACCCTCTTCCTGGTCTGGCAGAGGCAGCAGGCGGGACGGGTCGACGTCGGGAACTTCGACCTGGGTCGCGATCTCCAGGGGCTCTGGGACGCCCCGGCGGACAACCGCTTCATCCTGAAGGTCAACTACTGGCTGGGGCTGTAGGCCGGGCGTTCCCCCGGGTCGGTTCCCGACGAGACCCACCTTCCCACGCCGGGAGGTGGGTCTTCTTCGCTCTGGCCCGCCGTGGACTCCCGATCCGGGTCGCTGAAGAACGTCCCGGCCAGGAGGGAGCCGTCCGGAGGGAGTCGGGTCGCGTGGACCGGCTCCGGCTTCTATCATCGCCGGGACGCGACGATCCGGGTGACTCCAGACGAGGGCGGAGGACATGGATGAGCGGGATGGAGCGGGAGGGCCGGTCCTGGCCTGCCAGCGCGACCTCTTCTCGCTTCCGGAGGGCCTTCACTACCTGAACTGCGCGTACATGTCGCCCCTGCCGCGCCCGGTGGAGGAGGCCGTGGCGCGCGGGCTCCGCCGGAAGCGGAACCCCATGGACATCGCGCCGCGGGACTTCTTCGAGGACGTCGAGGAGGTGCGGCGGCGCTTCGGCGACGTGCTGGGGGGCGACCCGGAGCGGGTCGCGATCGTGCCGTCGGTGTCGTACGGGATCTCGCTCTGCGCCCGCAACCTCGAGGTCGGGAGGGGGCAGCGGATCGTGGTGACGGCGGAGCAGTTCCCGGGGAACGTGTACGCGTGGCGGCGCGTGGCGGCGGAGGCCGGTGCCGAGGTGGTGACCGTGGGGCCCGGGGCCGGAGACGCCGACGAGGGCTCGGCGCCCCAGGGCGAAGACGGACGCGTGACGCCCGGCGGAGCGGCCGGAGGGGGAGGGGCCCCCGGCGGGTCCCGGGGCGCCCGATGGAACGCGCGCCTGCTCGAGGCCGTCACACCCGAGACGGCGGTAGTGGCGCTGCCCCACGTGCACTGGACGGACGGGACCCTCTTCGACCTGGAGGCGGTGGGGCGACGCGCTCGCGAGTTCGGCGCGGCCCTCGTGCTCGACGCGACCCAGTCGGTCGGCGCGCTGCCCCTCGACCTCGAGGCGGTCCGTCCCGACGCGGTCGTCACCGCCACCTACAAGTGGCTCCTGGGGCCCTATTCGATGGCCCTCGTGTGGATGGGCGACCGCTTCGCCGACGGGGTGCCTCTGGAGGAGACGTGGATGGGACGGGAGGGGAGCGAGGACTTCCAGCACCTGGTGGACTACCGGAACGAGTACCAGGCGGGCGCGCGGCGCTACGACGTGGGCGAGGTGGCCAACTTCGGTCTGCTGCCGGGCGTGAAGGAGGCGCTGGGTCTCATCGCGGCCTGGCGGCCACGGCGCATCCAGGCCTACTGCGCCGACCTCACGGCTCCGCTGGTGGAGACGGCCCGGGACCGTGGCTTCGTCGTGGAGGACGACCGCTGGAGGGGGCAGCATCTCTTCGGCATCCGGATGCGCCCGGACGTGGAGCTCGACCGACTCAAGGCGGAGCTCGACCGGCGGCGCATCTCCGCCTCGCTCAGGGGGACCGCGCTGCGCGTGAGCCCCAACGTGTACAACGACGCCGAGGACGTGGCGGCGCTGCAGGAGGTCCTGGACGACTTCTGAAGCCGCGCCGGCGTGGGGGCCGCGGGAGGTCCGGTCCGCATTCACGGCCGTGCCCGCGTGGGGGCTCCGGCGGGAGGGAAGACCGACGATGACGAGCGAGGGGGAGGTCCGGGGGCGTCGGGGATCTCCGGCGAGGGCCCGCGGAGGGTCGCTCGCCGTGCTCGGCACGGTGCTCGGCCCGGTCCTGGCGGGGTGCGGAGACGAGGGGGTGCGACCCGCGTGGGCCGTGCGGGACAGCGCGGGGGTGGAGGTGGTCGAGAGCGTCCGGCCGGCGTGGGGGGATGAGGAAGAGTGGCGCGTGGGCGCGGAGCCCACCACCCGCGTCGGCGCCGTGGAAGGCGACGTCGAGGAGCTGCTCTCTGAGGTGGTGGGTGCGGTCCGCCTGGCCGACGGCACCGTCGCGGTGGCGGACGCCGCGCAGGAGGTCCGCTTCTTCGGGCCGGGCGGGGGCCACGTGCGCACGGTGGGCGGACCTGGAGAGGGCCCGGGCGAGTTCACCGGGCTCGCCGCCCTCGCGCGTCACCCCGGTGGCGGCGTCTGGGCGTGGGACTTCTCGCTCCGCCGGGTCACCCGCATCAGCGGGGACGGGGAGATCGACGATGTCGTCACCCTCGATCCGGAGCCTCCGGTCCTGAGTCCGGTGGGCGCTCTCCCCGACGGCACGTTCGTCTTCAAGCAACTCTGGGGGGCCGGCGCGACGGCGGCCGCCACCCGGACCGGCCTCCGTCGGGATCCGGTGGCCGTCGTGCGCCTCGACGCGTCCGGCGCGCTGCTCGACACCCTCGACCTCGTTCCCGGGAGGGAGGTGCACATCGAGGAGGAAGACGGGCGCGGGGTCATGATCACGCCCCCCTTCGGCCGGAACGCCGTGGGGACCGTGCGGGGGGACCGGGTGGTCGTCGGGTCTCAGGAGACCTTCGAGGTGCGGGAGCTCGCGCCCGACGGCGCCGTGCTGCGCGTCCTCCGGCTCCCATCCCGGGACGTCGGCCTGGATCCCGCCGACGCGCGCCGGCTTCTGGACGAGCGCGTCGAGGCCGCCCCCCCGGAGCGGAGGGCCACCCTGCGTCGGAGCCTGGGGGCGATTCCGTTCCCAGAATCGCGGCCCGCCTACGGCGGGTTGCTGGCCGACCGCGAGGGAAACCTCTGGGTGTCGGAGTGGGCACCCTTCCCGCGCGTTCCCGGCCGGTGGACGGTCTTCGGGCCGGACGGGCGCTGGCTGGGCGAGGTCGAGATGCCACCGGGCTTCCAGCCGACCGACATCGGCGACGACTGGCTCGTCGGCGTCCAGAGGGACGAGATGGACGTCGAGTACGTGCTGGTCTTCCCCCTGGTGAAGCCCGGGGGGTGACGACCTCCGGGATCCGGCCCGACGGTTCGAAGCGTCAGCCCGCGCCGGCGAGGGCCTCCACGACCCGGAGCGCCGCTTCCGTCCCCCGCCCGTCCCGGTCCACCGCGGGGTCGAAGGAGGCCACCGCCCCCGCCGCGACGCCCAGGCGCGCCCCGATCGAGTGGATGGCCCCCAGCAGCTCCTCCAGGGCCAGTCCGTCGGGCGCCTGGTACGGGTTCACGCGGGCCACGGCGGGGTCCAGCACGTCCACGTCCACGTGCACGTAGAGCCGTCGGGCCCCCGCCGCGACCATCCGCTCCAGCGTCGCGCCCAGCGTTCGGACGGATGGACGCGCGGCGTCGGCCGCCCCTAGCCACGCCTCCTCGGCCGGGTCCAGGTCCCGGAGCCCCACGAACGCCACGCGTCGGGGGTCGACGGGGGCGAAGCCCGGGATGGAGGCGGTGAGGGCCGTCCAGCAGCGGCCGAGCAGAGCCGCCGCCGCGGTCCCGTCCACGAAGCCGCTGGTGGTCGTCTCCGGCGTGTTGAGATCGCCGTGGGCGTCGAACCAGACGACCCCGACGTCGTCCGCGCCCAGGCCCGCCACCGTCCCGGCGGCGCTGCCGCATCCCCCGGACAGGACGAGGGGCCGGAGGCCGGCGTCGACGGCCTCCCGGACGCGTCGCGACAGGCCGCGGGCGAGCTCGAAGGTGGTGGCCACCTCGGCCGGAAAGGACGTCTCGGGCTCCACCGGCACGTGGTCGACGTCGTGCCCCGCGCGCCGCAGGCGATCGAGCACCCCGGCGTCCAGGAGGCGCAGCGGTCCGGCCCCCATGCGACGCCCCCGGTGGCCGGAGTCCCAGGCGACCGAGAGGATCCGGACGCCGTCCACCTTCATCTCCCGAAGACGATCTCCGCGACGTCGCCCACCTCGATCCCCTGCTCTTCCAGCCACCCCAGGCGGACCTCGAGCGCGAACATGGCGGGAGCGGCGCTCTCGTGGATGTCGGTGGACTCCGCCTCCATCTGCTGGATGTCGACGACCCGGAAGGAAGCGTCCATGAAGGCGATGTCGAGGGGGACGTACGTGTTCTCCATCCAGAAGGACTGGACGTCCGGGCGGTCGAAGACGAACAGCATGCCGGTGCCGTCCGGGACGTCGTCCCGGTACATGAGTCCCCGGGAGCGCTCCTCGGCGGTACGCGCCACCTCGGCCACGACGGTGTCGGCG
>JASFUL010000210.1:0-8768 GCA_050050315.1 Gemmatimonadota bacterium | reverse complement strand
CTGGCCCGCTGGCTCCGCACGCTCGGGTACGACACGGCCTACGAGGAGCACGTCGCCGACGCCGACCTCGTGCGGCGCGCCCTGGCGGAGAAGCGGATCATCCTCACCCGCGACAGGGACCTCGTGCGCGAGTGGGAGCTGGAGGGGGTCGTCCTCCTGCAGTCGGAGAGGCCGCTACGGCAGCTGAGAGAGGTGGCGGCGGCCCTGGGGCTCCAGGGGCCCCGAAGGCTCTTCGGGCGCTGCCGCCTGTGCAACGAGCCGCTCGTCGACGTGGCGCGCGACCGCGTCCGGGGCCGGGTTCCCCGCGGCGTGCTCGAGCGCCACGACCGCTTCCTCGAGTGCCCGGCGTGCGAGCGCGTCTACTGGGAGGGCTCGCACGCCGAGAGGATGCGGCGCGTGGTGGAGGAGATCTTCGGCTGACGTCGACCCGCTCTCACCTCAGCGTCAGGATCCCCGCCTCCACGCCTGCGTCCAGCGTCTCGACCACCTGCTCCAGCGAGACGTCTCCGTAGTACCACGCGCCGTGCACCGCGGCCTCGGCCATCACCTGCTTGTAGATGTCGAGGTAGGACGTCTCGCCGTCCACGTGGCCCCAGACCGCGAAGGTCATGAGCCCGTGGAGCCCGGTGCGGGGACGCGGGCGCCGCTCCAGGTAGCGGTCCAGGTCGTCGATGTTGGCGGGCACCTTCCCGGCGGCGGCCTCCTCCCCGGGCGCCAGGCGAATCCGGGGGACGTCACCCTGGCCGGCCACGAAGGCGTCCAGCCGTCCGCGGAGGGCTTCGACCGACGCTTCGACCCGATCGACCGCCGCGTCCACCGCCCGGTGGCCCTCCGCGTCGTTCTCCGCGAAGTCGTGCACGCTGCGCACGGCCCGGGCCTCCCGCATCCCGCCGGCCTCCAGAATCCAGCGGGCCCGCTTGTACGCGTCGGCCCGCCCGGAGGTCTCGGCGCTCGCGACCGTCTCGAGGGCGGTGCGGAGGTCGAGCCCGAGCCTCTCCGCCCCCCGGCCCTCGACCTCGGCCAGCAGCGTCGGGACGTCGTCGGGCCCGGCGTTGGCGGCCCACAGCCCCGAGGCGGCGATGATGAATGCGTTTCGCTTGAGCTGCGTGGGGTCGATCTGCCAGAGGTCGTCGCCCGAGGAGTGGATGTAGTCGTCGGGCCAGTTGATGAAGCCAACCGCGGGGACGCCCACGATCCCCTCGTTGAAGACCATGTGGTCGGAGTTGTTGAAGTTCGGCACGATCTCGGCACGGTAGCCGTCCCTCGTCCCCAGGCGGCTGAAGACGGGACGGCTGTAGGGATAGGGGCTCCCGGTCTGGAGCGCCGCCAGGTAGCCCGCGTTGCCGTGGATCACGACTTCGGCCACGCTCTGGACCACGTCGGCGAGCCACGACGCCTGGTGGTGCGGACTCCGGATGATGTGCTGGACGCGGCTCCCGACCTCCTGGTTGGCGCCCACCATGTCCTGGTGGAGGGCCGCGAGGATCGAGTCCCTCTGGTGCGGGCGGGTGCGGAAGTACCAGTAGGGGCCGCTGATCTCGTTGGCCGCCCAGAAGCGGAGGGTGCGCCGGGGCCGCTCGAGCGTACCCGTGTCGACGAGGTGCTTCACCGCCCGGCCGATCTCGAGCACGTTCGCGCACCCCGACGCATCGTCGTTGGCGCTGAACTTCTCCTCCTGCACGTGACACGTGAACACCAGGGCGGGCAGCGTCGGCTCGCGCCCCCTCACCCGGAACTCGAGGAACTCGGTGGAGCGGTCGCTCTCGTCGAAGGTGGCGTCGATCCGTACCCGGACGCGGACCGGACCGTCGGGGGCCGACCCGGTGAAGGCCACCTCCGGGGGGAGCGTGCCGTTCTCGAGGAGCGCTCTCAGCTCGTCGCCCCGCCGGGGGGGCAGCACGAAGCCGAACCAGCCGTCGGGCACGGCACCGTCCGCTCCGTCCGGGGCCTCCAGGGGAACGCGTTGCCACGGGATCTGGTCCGGGTGGTCCCACGGCTGACCGGTGGACCGGAGCTCGGTACCGACCACGCCCGCGGCGCCCCGCTCGAACACCGCCTCGCGCACGGCCGCCTGGAGGCTGCCGGTGGCGAAGACCACCTTCCCCGCGACGTCCACGTCGCGGTAGTCGGCGTCCGTGTCGCCGGCTCCCACCGCCACCAGCTCCGTCTCGAGGTCGGCCGACCTCGAGTTGTCCGCCAGCATGAGCTGCACGTCCGTCATGTCCGCCAGCTTCATCAGGACCGGCTCGGTGATCCAGATCTCGCCCTCGTCGGCCCACCAGGCCGGGGCATCGACGGGTTGCTCCAGCCGGACCACGTCTTCCAGGCCGAACGTCCCGGCGCGGTCGTACAGGTAGTCCGCCGCGGCGGTGAAGCCGGGGCTGTTGCCCGGGCGGTGGAACTGGGTGAAGTGACGGATGGTCTCGAAGGCGGCGTCGCCGGAGACCTCGCCGTTCAGGATCTGGAACGTCCGGTCGGACAGGAAGGGGCTGGACTGGGCGGCCAGGCCGGCGGGCCGGGCGGCGCACAACGCCAGCGCGATCAGGGCCAGCAGGGCCGCGAGACCCACGGCCCGCCCCCACGCACGCAGCGCCGGACGACGGGACGGGAGGGGTTCGTTCGAGGACAAGGGTGCCTCCAGGTTCGAGCTTCAGATGCGAGACCAGTACCCGGTGAATACGACCGTGGAGAGGAAGTAGCCCAGGGGCACGTTCACGGCGACGCCGAGGGTGAAGGCCCACAGGGGTCGTAGGCCGAACGTGGCCAGCTCCGCGAAGCGTGTGGACAGGCCGATGCAGAGGAAGCAGATGACGAACGCCCAGGAACGGAGCGCCTTCACGGGCGTGACGACCCGCGGCGTGAGCTCGCTCTGGTACCAGTCCGAGCTCGAGCGGAGCTGGTTCAGGGCGCGCACCTGGTCCTCCGTGGTCGCGGCGTCCCGGAGCGCCGCGAAGTCGGCCTGGCTCATGGCGCCCCGGAACGAGATCGTCCCTGCGGCGGCGTCCCACGCGAAGCGGCCGGCCAGGGCCCCGGGCACGTCGTAGCCCGCGAAGTCGGCGTCGTACGGCATGGCCTGGGCGCGGCTGCTCCACGTTCCCGAGGTGGGGGCGGTCCCGGTCCAGTCTCCCGGAGGGGCGGCGGCCACGGCGCTCAGGATCACCGACGCCGCGAAGAAGCCCAGGACGAACTTGGGGAACCGTTCCCAGATCACGCCTGCCCCCACGCTCCGCCGGGCCCCCCTCTCGGCGCGCTCCCAGTAGACGACCGAGACGACCGACAGGATCAGGCACCAGAGCCCGATCCAGATGTCCCGTCCGATGACCTTCATGAGGGTGAACGTATTGATCGGCGAGTCGCCGTGGCTGGTGGCGAGCTCGGCGACGACCGCGAATCCGGCCGCGTCGGCGAACTCGGACGTCCCGATCCACGCGCCCGCCTCGCCGGCGGTGATCACGTCCGGGATCAGCGCCTTCGTCACGAAGGTCAGCGCGAAGATCATGATGATCGCCCACACGGACACGATGCCGATGGAGATCGCGATGTGGTCCTTGTGGGCCTTCACGGCGCCCCCGACGGCGATCGAGGCCGACACCCCGCACACGGCGCCGCCGGCGCCGAGGACCGCGCCGAAGCGTGGCTCGAGCCCGAAGAGGCGGGTCGAGGCGAGGTAGATGGTGCTCCACGTCGTGAGCGACACGATCGTGGCCTGGAGAAAGGCGACCGGGCCGGCCGTGAAGATCAGCGTGAGCGGGAGCGTGGCCCCCAGGAGGACGATTCCGGTCTTGATGTAGTACTCGGTCAGCAGGGACGTTTCGAACCAGCCCGGCAGGCGCACGACGTTGCCGATCAGGAGACCCACGATGAGGGCCAGCAGTGGCGCCCCGAGGTCCCAACGCTTCATGACGTCCCAGCCCGCCAGGTAGAAGATCGCCAGCGAGCCGAGGAAGAGGATCAGGAAGCCCGGGACGAACTGGCGGACCTTCCGGCCCATGATGGCCACGGACACCGTGAAGGCGACCCCGAAGAGCGCCAGCAGGGCCACGTAGTCCCACGCGTGGCGCCCGAGGTCGGCGGTCAGCTCACCGACGCTGGCCCAGCTCCCCGGCGTGACGGCCCATCCACGGACGGACCCCCCGGCGGCGTACGTGACGAGCGCCAGCAGGACGAGTCCCAGGCCCAGCCAGACGGCCCACCAGTCCTCCTTCATCCAGAGCTGCCGTACTCCCTTCGTCATGGGGACGCACCTCGGGTTCCGGGTAGGAACGGATCGGACGCGCCTCGGCGCGCGCCTGTGACGGGAACGGAACGGGCGGGGAGGGAAGGCCCGTTCGGGGGTGGAACGGGGCCGCGAGCCGGGAGCTAAGACGGTCGGAGGCGGGGGGCCGATCCAGGAGCGGTGGGATCGGCCCGGCGGGGTGCCCCGTTCGGGGCGTGGGACCCGCTGCGCTTCCGGGCGACATGGCACCTCAAGATAGTCGCAGCGGGAAGGGTGAACCACCTTCCGTCGGCTTCCTCCCCCCGTCGGTCTCGCCGGTCCGGAGGGCGTCGTGCCCCCGGCCGGAGAGCCGTTCGCTGGACACCGGGGGGTCGGCGCCCGATCATCCTCTTCGAGACCCGCGCGCGCCTCCGTGGAAACGCCCCGGGCACGGACGACGCTCCCGGCCCGGCGGCACCTGGCGCGTCCGCCGGCGACGGGTGCGCGCCCAGACTCTTGAGAGGAGGCCCCGTTGAGGATCGCCCCGGGCAGGGCCGTGCCGCTCGGCTACGGCAAGTACGTCCGTTCGGACCGGATCGTGGGAATGGAGCCCATCGAGGAGGGGCGCGGCCCGGGTCGTCGCACCCGGGTCTGGGTGGAGGGGGTCCCCGAGGCGCTGGTGGCCTCCCGCTCGGAGGCGGCCATCCTGTCGGACATGGTCGAAGGCTCCGGGGACCTGGCCCGCACCGACGCGCAGCGGAAGCTGCTCCAGGACCTCCTGGACACGGTCGACGACCTCGACCCCGTGCTGCGTCGGATCGTCCGCGACCAGGCGGGATGGGACCTCGACCGCCTCGAGGGGAGGATCCGCAGGGCGCTGGGGGTGGACGAGGGCACGGAGTGACGGACGCTCCGTCACCCTCCGCCCACGACGATCCTTCCTCCCCTCATCACCAGCGTGACCTCCCGCAGCGCGGTGATGTCCGCGAGGGGATTCCCCTCGACCGCGACGAGGTCCGCCAGGAGCCCCGGCTCCACGGAGCCGCGGTCCTCCAGCCCCAGGATCTCGGCGTTGCCCGACGTGGCGGCGCGCAGGACGTCGGGCGCCGGCATCCCGTACTCGACCATGAGCTCGGCCTCGCGCGCGTTCTCGCCGTGGGTGAAGACGCCGGCGTCGCCCCCGAGGCAGATCGCGACCCCGGCGGCCAGCGCCGCCTGGAAGCTCCGGCGGCTGTCGCGCAGCCGCTCGGGCACCGGCCCGGTACCCGGGGTCCACCCCCCGTAGCGGACGATCGCGTCGGACGCCGCCAGCGTGGGGCAGAGCGCCACCCCCCGCTCGGCCATGAGGGCGAAGACGTCGGGCGTGCCCCCGTCCCCGTGCTCGATGGTCGCCACGCCGGCCAGGGCGGCGCGGCGCATCCCCTCGGCGGTGGCGGCGTGGGCGGCCACCGGCCGGCCGCTGCTCGCGGCGACCTCCACGATCGTCCGGAGCTCCTCCTCGCTGAACGTGGGCCGCGCCTGGCCTTCGGGTCCCCAGCGGTAGTCGGCGTAGACCTTCACCCAGTCGGCGCCGTGGCCGATCTGGTCCCGGACCACCCGCGGGAGGTCGGGTCCGTCCGCCGCCTCGGCGCCCGGGATGACGTCGAGCTCCGGGGCGTACCCCTTCGGCCCGTAGCTCCCCGAGGCCACGATGGCCTTCGACGCGATGAGCATCCTCGGTCCGTCGAGGACCCCCTTGGCGATGGCCTCCTTCAGGCCCTGGTCGGCGTAGCCCGCCCCTTCGGTGCCCAGGTCCCGGGCCGTCGTGAACCCGGCCCGGAGCGTGGCGCGCGCGTGGTTGCCGGCCCGGAGCGTGCGCTCGGCCCTCGACTCGGCCAGGACCTGGTCGTTCCAGGCCACCTCGTCGTAGGGGTGGAGGAAGAGGTGGGTGTGGCCCTCGATGAGCCCGGGCAGCAGGGTGGTTCCCGGGAGCTCGAGCACGCTCGCGCCGGCGGCGTCCACCGCCGACGGGGGGCCCGCGGCCCCGATCCGCTCCCCCCGGACGAGCACGACCCATCCCTCGTGCATCGCCCGGCCGTCCCAGACCCGATCGGGTCGGAGCAGCGTCGCTTGCTGCGCGCCGGCTCCGCCGGCGGAGGCGAGGAAGGTCAGGGCCAGCAGGGCGGCCGGGAGGGAGGCGGAGCGGGGGGACCGGGTCCGGGCGCGGAGCGATCGGAGCGGGGCGGATCCCGCGGGGCCGGGGGGTGGCCGTGACATGCGGACGTTCCTCCGGGAGGCGTGGTCGACGTCGGGTCTGCCGGGGGAAAGATACGGAGGCGAGGGCCGACGATCACGGGCGGCCCGGTAACGGCCCGTGGGGATTGACCCCGGCCCGGACGGCGTTTAGTGTGCATATGCACGAAATAGACACGTCGAGATCCCGACGGACCCAACCCGCAGGATGGGTGCGTGGGAGGTTCGACGGCGACCCTGGAGGCGACCATGTTGTGCTTCCCCACGACGAATGACGCCGGGCTCGGCGCCCGGCTTTCGCCGCACTTCGGCAGCGCTCCCTTCTTCACCTTCGTCGACGCCACCACGGGAAGCACCACCGTGACGGCCAACGCCCACGCCCGTCACGAGCACGGCCGCTGTCGGCCGACGCGGGGGCTGGAGGGCCGAGGGGTGGAGGCGGTGGTCTGCCACGGCCTCGGCCGGCGGGCGTTGGAGAAGCTCACGGCCGCGGGCATCCCGGTCTTCGTAACCGGGACGTGGGGGGTCGCCGAGGCCGTGAAGGAGTATCGGGAGGGCCGGCTGTCACGCCTCACCCCGGAGGAGGCCTGCCCGGGGGGCCGTCACGCGGATCTCGTCCACGGGTGATCCCGACCCGGCGCAGGGCGGGCGACTCCGCCGGCGGGGCCCTCCGCCTGCGCCACCCCCTCGACCGGGAGATCCTGGCGCTGGCCGTCCCCGCCCTGGGCGCCCTCGCGGCCGACCCCCTCGTGTCCATGGTGGACACGGCCTTCGTGGGACGGCTCGGGGTGACGCCGCTGGGGGCCCTGGGCGTGAACGCGTCGGTGTTCTCGCTGGCCTTCGTGGTCTTCAACTTCCTGGCCTACGGGACCACGCCCATGATCGCCCGGGCGGTGGGCCGGGGAGACCGGGGGCGGGCCGGACGGCTCGCGGTGGAGGCGCTGACCCTCGCCGGAATCGCGGGGGCGGTGGCGCTGGTCCTGCTGCAGCTCCTGGCCGAGCCGATCCTCTCGGTCATGGGCGCCGTGGGCGAGCTCCGGGAGCCGGCGCTGGCATACCTCCGCATCCGCGCCCTCGCCGGGCCCGCCGTGCTGCTCGTGACCGCGGGTCACGGGATCTTCCGCGGATGGCAGGACACGCGCACCCCGCTCCTCGTGACGCTGGGGCTGAACGCCGTGAACCTCGTGCTGGACCCGCTCCTGATCTTCGGGTTCGGCTGGGGCCTGGAGGGCGCGGCCATCGCCACGGCCCTGGCCCAGTGGAGCGGCGCGGCGGCGTTCCTGTGGCTGATCCTCGTCGGACGACGGAAGTCGCTGGGAGTCGGACGGGGCTACCGGCCCCGGCCGGCGGACCTGCTGCCGTTCCTCCGGGTGGGCGGCGCGCTGCTCACCCGCACGCTCGCCCTCATCGGCACCATGACGCTCGCGACGGCGGTGGCCACCCGCCTCGGGACGGCGGCGGTGGCCGCCCACCAGGTGGCGTCACAGCTCTGGCTGCTGCTGGCCCTCGTCGTGGACGCGCTGGCCGTGGCCGGACAGGCGATGGTGGCTCGCTACCGGGCCGGCGGCGAGGGACGGGAGGGCGACGGGGCGGCGCGGCGCGCCCTGCTGGGCCACGGCCGGCCCGACGGTGCGGGTCCGCCGGGGGTGGGTCCCACCGCCCGGGAGGTGGCCGACCGTCTGCTGGCGTGGGGCCTCGTGGTGGGCCTGGTGCTGGCCGGCGGCTTCCTGCTTCTGCGCCCCTGGCTGCCCCTCCTCTTCACGTCCGACCCGACGGCCCTCTCCCGGGTGGGATCCCTCCTGCCCTTCGTGATCTGGATGCAGCCCCTGAACGCCCTGGTGTTCGTCTGGGACGGGATCTTCATGGGCGCCGAGGCCTTCCGCTATCTGGCCGTTCAGATGGTGCTCTCGGCGGGGGCCGCGGCGGCGGTCCTGCTGCTGGTGGTGCCCCTGGGCTGGGGCCTCGCGGGGGTCTGGTGGGGGCTGGTCGCGCTCATGGCGGGACGGGGCGTGACGCTCGCCGTGCGGTACTGGCGCTGACCCGTCCGGCTCGGCCCAGCCCCGCGGGGTCCCTCACGACACGACGCGACGCGGGCCGCCGCCCCCGCGGGTGTCGCCCTGCGCTCGACCCCGGCGGCGGAAACGTGACGAGGTCGGCGGCTTCGCAGGACGCCCCGCGCCGTTACACGCCGACACGCTCCCTCGGGATCGAGACTCGCACCAGTCCCCTGAGGTCCCCGGGACGGTAGCCGGTGGCCCGGTCGTCCGGGTACTCCGCGTCGAGGATCTCGGCGACGCCGGGGGCCAGGGCGTCCCGCGGGCCGTGGCAGTTGACGCACAAC
>JASFUL010000209.1:0-8808 GCA_050050315.1 Gemmatimonadota bacterium | reverse complement strand
CGGCGCCCCGGCACCCGCCGATCGTCACGATCCCGCACGGCGAGCCGGAGGCCTCCGTGCTCGGCCCTCCCACGATCTCGGGCGCGGGCAGGCGGTCGGCGGCCGACCGGACCTTTCGGTCGATCCGGTCCACCACCTCCATGTACGGCCCCGCGTCCTCCGTGTAGCGCGCGTGGGCGTCGTGGCCCGACCCCCGTGTGAAATAGGCGCCCTTCGGGTGCACGCCCGGGAGCGTCCGGTAGGGGACGTGGTCCCCGTCGACGTCCAGGTAGCGGGAGAAGGACTCGACCTGTTCCAGCGCCGCGGCGTCCAGCACCTTGCCACGATCGGGCCGGTAGTCGTCGTCCCACTCGAGCCGCGGGATCATCCAGTCGTTCATCCCGATGTCGAGGTCGGAGACGACGAAGACGGGGGTCTGGAAGCGCTCGGCGAGATCGAAGGCGGCCACCGCGAACTCGAAGCACTCCCGCGGATCGGCCGGAAAGAGGGCGATGTGGCGCGTGTCCCCGTGGGAGGCGTACACCACCGTCGTGAGGTCGCCCTGCTGGGTGCGGGTCGGCATGCCCGTGGACGGTCCGGTGCGCTGGATGTCGAAGAATACCGAAGGGATCTCGGCGTAGTACGCGAGCCCGATGAACTCACCCATGAGGCTGATCCCGGGACCGCTGGTGGCGGTGAACGCCCGGGCGCCGGCCCACCCCGCCCCGAGCACCATCCCCGCCGCCGCGAGCTCGTCCTCGGCCTGCAGGATGCACACCCGCTTCTTCCCCGTTTCGGGGTCCTTGCGGTGGGCGTCGGCGAAGGCGCTGAACGCGTCGATGAGCGAGGTCGACGGCGTGATCGGGTACCAGGCGGCGACGGTCGCGCCGGCGTAGAGGCAGCCCAGCGCGGCGCCGGTGTTCCCGTCCATGAGGATGTGGTCCCCGTACCCCTCCATGCGCTCGAGGCGGATCGACAGCGGACAGTCGAAGTGCTCACGGGCGTAGTCGAGGCCCATGCGGAACGCCTCGAAGTTCGAGGCCAGAAGCGCCTTCTTCCGCCCGAAGTTCTCCTCGAGGAGCTGCTCGACGACCGGTACGTCCAGCTCCAGGAGGGCCGCGAGCGCCCCCAGGTAGCCGATGTTCTTCATGAGGATGCGCGCCCGCGAGCCCTCGAACCGCTCGACGCACATCTTCGCCAGTGGGATCCCCAGGAACGTCACGTCGTCACGCAGGAGCTCCCTGCGGAAGGGCCACGAAGAGTCGTGCAGCACCCATCCACCGCTCCGGATCTCCGACAGGTCCCGCTCGTAGGTGGCCGGGTTCATGGCCACGAAGAGGTCGTGGCTGTCCGTGCGGCACGTGTGGCCCGGCCCGCTGGCGCGGATCTCGTACCAGGTGGGAAGGCCCTGGATGTTCGAGGGGAAGAGGTTCTTGCCCGACACCGGGACGCCCATGCGGAAGATCGCCTGGAGGAGCAGCGCGTTGGCGCTGGCCGAGCCCGTCCCGTTGACCGTCGCGATCTTGAGGGCGAAGTCGTTCACGCCCACGGTGCGCTCCCCCGCCGCCGGAAGGGGGCCCTCCCCGTTCCCGGCCGCCCGGGCCGCATCCCCCGCGCCCCGATCCTCCCCGCCGTCAGGCGCCGGCATGGGCCCTCCTCACGGTGCCCCCGGGCAGCTCGTGGGCCCGTCCCCGGTCCCTCGGCGGATGCAGCTCGCCCGCCTCGAGCCCGGCGTAGGGGATCATCAGCTCGGACTTCCGCATGTCCCACGCGGCCGTGGGACACCGCTCGGCGCACAGCCCGCAGTGGATGCAGAGGTCCTCGTCCTTGACCATCACGCGCCCCGTGTGGGGAAGGTCGTCGGAGACGTACAGGGGTTGATGGAGGTTCAGGGCGGGAGCCGTGAGGTCCAGCCTCAGCTCGCTCTCGTTCTCGTTCGGCGTCATCGTGAGGCACGAGAGGGGACAGACGTCCACGCAGGCGTCGCACTCGATGCACAGCCCAGCGGTGAAGTGCGTCTGGACGTCGCAGTTGAGGCAGCGCTCGACCTCCCGGAGCGTCTGCTCGGCGTCGAAGCCGAGCTCGACCTCGACGTCCAGGCGGTCCAGCGCCTCCTCGAGGGCGACGTGGCGCATCTCGGTACGGTTCGCCTCGTCGTAGTAGTTGCTGTACGTCCACTCGTGGAGCCCCATCTTCTGGCTGATGAGGTTCATCCCGTAGGGGGGACGCTCGGTCACCGGGCGCCCCTGGCAGTACCGGTCGATGGAGATGGCCGCCTGATGGCCGTGCTCCACCGCCCAGATGATGTTCTCCGGGCCCCACGCGGCGTCGCCGCCGACGAAGACGCCCTCGCGGGTGGTCTGGAACGTGGTCCGGTCCACCACCGGCATCCCCCACTCGTCGAACTCGATGCCGATGTCGCGCTCGATCCACGGGAAGGCGGCGTCCTGGCCGATGGCGACGATGACGTCGTCGCACTCGATCACCACCGTGTCCACGACCTCCTGGTGGAGCTTGCCGTCGTCGTCGATCGTCGACTCGTACACCTCGAACTCCATCCCCACGAGCCGCCCGTCCTCGACGACGTAGCGGGTGGGCGAGTAGTTCTCGACGATCTCGATCTGCTCCTTCTCGGCGTCCTCGAGCTCCCAGGGCGACGCCTTGAAGAAGGGCCGCGGCTTACGCGCCATCACCTTGACGTCGCTCCCGCCGAGACGCTTGGCGGTCCGGCAGCAGTCCATGGCGGTGTTCCCCACCCCGATCACGAGGACCCGCTCGCCGATGGTGTCGAGGTGCTGGAAGGCCACCGCCTCGAGCCACTCGATGCCGATGAACACGTGCTCCGGGTCGTCCCA
The DNA here is from genome assembly GCA_050050315.1 of Gemmatimonadota bacterium. Classification (GTDB taxonomy): domain Bacteria; phylum Gemmatimonadota; class Gemmatimonadetes; order Longimicrobiales; family Gaopeijiaceae; genus JASFUL01. The sequence continues at coordinate 5,974 of JASFUL010000209.1, read as the reverse complement.
ACGCCCCGGCAGGTCCAGCTCCTTGCCCTTCGGCGCGCCCGAGCCCAGGAAGACGGCGTCGAATCCCCCGTTCTCAAGCAGGTCCTGCATGCTCTCGACCGGGGTGTTCAGCCGGAGGTCCACCCCCATGTCGAGGATCATGTCGATCTCCTCGTTCAGGACCCGGGGCGGGAGCCGGAACTGGGGGATGTTGGACCACATCAGCCCACCGGCGCGGTCGAGCTTCTCGAACATCGTGACCTCGTAGCCCAGCGGCATCAGGTCGTTCGCCACCGTGAGCGACGCGGGACCCGCTCCGACGCAGGCGATCCGCTTGCCGTTCTTCTCCTCGGGGATCGCAGGGAGCAGGCCCGCCACGTCGTCCCGGAGGTCCGCCGCCACCCGTTTGAGCCTGCAGATGGCCACCGCCTCGCCCTCCACGCGGGTCCGGCGGCACGCAGGCTCGCACGGCCGGTCGCACGTGCGTCCCAGGATGCCCGGGAAGACGTTGGATTTCCGGTTCAGCATGTACGCCTCGGTGAATCGCCCGTGGGCGATCATCCGGATGTACTCGGGCACGTCGGTGTGGGCCGGGCAGGCGTACTGGCAGTCGACGACGCGATGGTAGTACTGCGGGTCGGATACGTCGGTGGGTCGCATGGCGTTCCCGGTGCGGTTGGCCGGGCGTTCGGGCCGGGGTCCGGGACCCCGTCGTCGTTGCTGGAGGGACTCCTTCGATCTATCCGGTGCCGCGGATCCCGTCGGACGGGATCCGCCGGAGCTCCCCGTGGGAGCGGCGGGCCCGTCCCGGGCGGACGGCCGCCTGATCATCATGACTCCGCGGGGGCATGTGGGGCAAGGCACCCCGCCTTCGCGCGGCGGCCCACGGACCTTACCTTCGAGGCCCGGCGGCGGAACCGCCGAACCGAGCGGGCGGCGACGGAGCGAACGCGGGCCAGGAGCGGATCGAGATGGATCTGAGCATCACCGGGCGGGTCGTGCAGATCCTCGAGGAGCAGTCCGGGACCAGCAAGAACGGTCCATGGCGCAAGCAGGACTTCATCCTCGAGACCGAGGGGCAGTACCCCAAGCAGGTGTGCGTCACCCAGTGGGGGGACAACATCGAGCAGTTCGGCGTGCAGGAGGGGGAGCGCCTGACGGCGCACATCGACCTCCAGAGCCGCGAGTACAAGGGGCGCTGGTACACCGACGTGAAGGCGTGGCGCGTCGATCGTGACGAGGCCGGTGCTCCCGGCCCGGACGACCTCCCTCCCATGGGGCCCCCGCCTTCGAGCGGCACGGACGACGACCTTCCCTTCTAGGTGTCCTGATTCGGAGTTGACGGGACAGAAGGTCGTCGACCCCCGAGGGCACGAACCGGCAGGGATCTTCTCGAGGGCGAGGACCAGCCGGCGACCCTCGAAGACAGCGGGACCGGGACGAGATCCCGTTCGTCGCTACGAGGCGTTGGCCGACGTCGCGCTTTCCCCCGCTCAAAGGGGAGAAGCGCAACCGTGCGGGCGGGACGCGCTGGACTGTCCTGATCGGAGTACCTGCTCGTAGATGGCTACGCCGCCCCGCCGGGGCCGCAGCCACGTCGGAAGCCCGGAGAGCGACACTTCGACGTCGAGCACCCCGGCGAGTTGCTCCAGGGCGACCTGAAGAGCTTCCTGAACGACTACGACACCGACCGAGCCCACACCGGTCGCTGGACCCAGGGCCGCACTCCGGCCCAGGTCGGCGCGGCCAGCAAGATGTACTCAGGTCGATGATCCAGGCGTCGCGTCTACTCGGGAACAGGACAATCCAGGGGGTCGTCGAGGGCGTTCCCGACGCGGCTCGCCCCCGCTCTCCGGCGGCCCGCGGCGGGAGGGCGGCCCCGATCGGCCGTCCGTCCCCGCTCCGCCCCCCGAGGACACCGTTCGGACCGCCGCGCCCCGGGCTGCGCAGGGCAACCCGCTTCCCCCCCTGGGCATCCAACGGGAACAGGTGGTTCCCCGCTCCACGCCCCCGGAAGAGGCCCGGACCATGAGACGTGCTGCGTACCTCCTGCTCGCGAGCGCCCTGGCCACCGGCTGTGACCCGGCCCGCGACCCTGCGGGGACCTCTTCGTCCCGGGATTCCTCGGGGGTGGTGATCGCCGAGAACGCCGGTCCACCGCCCGAGCCCGGGCCGTGGCGGCTGTCGCCCGAACCCGTGCTCGAGATCGGCACGATCGAAGGGGACGAGGCCTACGTCTTCGGCCGGATCCGCGGAGCCGTCCGGCTCTCCGACGGCCGGATCGCGGTGGCCGACGCCGGGGCTCCGGACCTACGGATCTTCGACGCCGAAGGTCGCCACGTCCGGACGCTCGGCCGGGAGGGCGAGGGACCCGGCGAGTTCCAGGGCCCGAGCCTCCTGGGCGCGCTTCCCGGCGACACGCTGGTCGTGGTGGACGGTCAGCTCCGGCGCATCAGCCTCTTCCACCCCGACGCCGGCTTCATCCGGTCGGCCACCCCGGGCGACGAGGTACCCGGGTTCCTCCAGGCCGTCGGGATGTTCGGCTCCGGCGCCGTGGTCTACGGAAGCACGGTGAACGAAGGAGGGGTGGCCGAGGGCTTCGATCGGCGACCCATCGAGTTCAGATCCCTGGCGCTCGACGGCCGGCTCTCGGCCGAGCTCGGAACGTTCCCGGGATACGAGCGGGTCCAGGCCTTGATGTCCGGTGACGAAGGCACCGCCGTGATGGTCGGCACCGCTCCTTTCGGAAAGGAGGCCGCCACGGCGGTGGGTGAGCACCGCTTCTACTGTGGCGTCCAGGACACCTGGGAGATCAACGTACTGCGTCCGGACGGATCCCTGGAGCGCCTGATCCGCTGGAACCGGCCGCCCCGACCCGTCACCGACGAGGACGTGGCGGCCTTCGTCGAGGACCAGGTGGCGGACCTCCCCGACAACGACCTCGCCATTCGCTATCGCCGCCTCTACAGGGACGCCCCCGTTCCGGCCCTCCACCCGGCCCACGGCTCGCTGAGAGTGGACCGACTCGGCTGGCTCTGGGTCCAGGAGGCACGGGTCTCGGACGACGAGCCGAACCGCTGGATCCTCGTGGACCCGGAGGGGCGAGTCGCCGGAGCCGTGGATCTGCCGTCCCGGTTCACCATCGAGGATGTCGGCGCCGACTACGTTCTGGGTCGCCAGGTCGACAATCTCGGTGTGTACTACGTGCGGATGTACGCCCTCACGAGACCGCCGGCCGGATGACGGGCCACGGTGGCGGCCCCTTCACCGCCCGAATGTGAACATCACGCCGATCTCCGGCGCCCAGCCGGCGGCCTTGGAGGTCAGCCCGAACGCGCTGTTCAGGTGGAGCGCGACCCGCGGCCACGGCGACCACAGGACGACGGGGATGAACTCCACCTCGTCCTCGCTCCCCTCGATGCCGGCGTACAGCCGGACCGAGGGCAACACGCGCTTCAGGTACTCCACGGCGTACTCCCCGGCCGCGACGTCCCCCTCTTCGCCGTCGTACTCCGCCGCCAGCCGGATGGTCATCGTTCCGATCGGGAATTCCCGCACGAGGCCCGTGCCGAACTTGAACTCCCAGTCGGCGGTCCCGATCAGGAGCTCGTCCTTCTGGAGCGGGAGCACGTACTCGAAGTAGGAGAACACGCCGGGGCCGCCGTCGGATTCCTTCCGCCACCGCCAGCGCACCTGTCCCTCCACGTCCCCGAGCCCCGACTCCTCGATGCGGTCGGGCACGCCGGTGGGATCGTCCGGCGCCCGGTCCTGCCACTGGCTCGTGTACAGGGCGGCCTCGAACTCGAGGGCCAGGCGGTCGCTGACGCCGTAGCCCACGAAGATCAGGAACTCGTGGCCACGAGACGGGGCGCGGAAGTCCTGGTCGAGGCCGTAGCCGAACTCGTCGGGGCTGTATTCGGCGTCGTCGTCCAGGTAGTACTCGTAGAAGGGATACACCAGCAGCTCCCCCGACCGGATCGACGTCCCGAACATCGAGACCGGAATGCCCTCGTTCCGGTCCCCGGGGAAGTGGAAGCCGGTCTGGGCCGCCAGCGCCCCGGGCGACGCCACCGTCGCCAGGGCGGCGAGCAGGCCCGCGACCGCCGACCGTCCCCCGGGAGCGCGGGAGGAACGCCGGGACGAGCGACTTCCATTCGGTCTCATGACACCTCCGGGCCGGGGACGCATCCGTGCCACATCCGAGGAGCACACGAGGGGTCGCGATCGTGACGGATCCGGCCCGCGGCCCCCGACGGTTCTCACCCTCCCGGCTCGACCCGGACCAGGTAGACCCCGCCGGGCCCCGGACCGGAGGTCGCGGTGACCTCGTCTCCGGCCTTCTGGAAGACCGTTCGCCCCCGGACCCTCACCTCGAGGTGGGCCGCCGCCCCGGCGACCCGGATGTCCACCGTGTCGGGCCCCGAGAGGTCCACCCCGAGCCGCTCGAGGCCGAGAGGCCCGGGCTCGGAGGTCAGGCTCCCGGCCTCGGGAGAGAGGCGGACCGTGGTCAGAGAGTCGTCGGTGAGGGCGATCCGGACGTACCCGTCCGGACGTCGTGAGCGGACGTCGACCCGGAGGGGCACACCGGGACCGAGGGCCACACCGCCGGCCGCGCGGGTCGCCTCCGGCACCTGGTCGGAAGACCCGGCGGGTCGAGATCCGTACCCGATCCAACGGGCCACCGAGTCGACCCACCCGGGCAACGGCGAGCCCGGTGCCGCGTACGCCACGCCCGAGAGCCCCAGGAGCAGGAGCATCCCCGCGGCGATCCGCCGGGACACGCGTCGGATCCCCGTGGTCGAGACCCCGAGGGCCTTCCCGGAGCCCGCCGGACCGTCCGGGGCCTCGTGGCCGCGCTCACGGGCCCGGGCGACGACGTCCTCCGCCGTCACCGAAGGCAGGGGGTGGTCCAGGAGTCGGAGCAACCGTTCGACGTCCCGGCCCGGATCACGCTCGTCATCGTGCATCGATCCGCTCCCCGTACGCCGCCCTGAAGCGCTCACGCGCCCGGGAGAGCAGCGTTCCCACGCTGGTCTCGTTGAGCCCCAGGACGGTCGCGATGTCCCGGTAGCGGTATCCTTCGGCCTGCAGCAGCAGCAGCTTCCTGTCCCGCTCCGAAAGACGATCCAGCGCCGACCGGACGCGGCGACGCCGGAGGTCGGCCTCGAGTCGCCGCTCGGGCCCCGCGGGCGGATCGCCGTGGCCCGGAACCACCGGGGCGCCCGCCAGCAGCTCGCGCCGCCGGGCCGCCTGGGACCGAGCGTTCCGGAACAGGTTCATGGCCACGCTCACCAGCCAAGCCTCCGGTCTGTCGGGAACCGACCCGCGCAGGTAGAGCCTCACGAAGGCCTCCTGGGCGACGTCCTCCGCCAGCTCCGGATCGCCGCCCAACCGGTCGAGGACGCGGAAGACCTTCGGGAAGTGGGCGTCGAACAACGCCGCGAATCGTTCCGGGAAACCATCACGCGCTTCGTCCAGGTTGGCCTCCTCTCCGTTCGAGGAACCGACGAGGCGCGCGTTTCGTGACGGGATCCCCGCTCAGAAGTGCCAGTCGAGACCCGCCACGAGCGGAGCGAGGGGAAGCATGGTCACGCCGGACGGGTCGCCGTCGCCGGGCGTTCGCACGCGGGTCAGGAGATTCCGGCGGCCGAAGACGTTCGAGACCGTCGCGAACACGCCGATCACGGCGTCCCGTCCTCCGAGGTCCAGGTGCCAGTGCTTGCGAGCACCCAGGTCCATGCGGAGATAGGCGGGCAACCGGACGGCGCCGGGCGGTCCCGCCGACCGGGGCGCGCCCATGAACTCGCACCCCAGGTCCAGGAGGTTGCACGCCTCCCACTCGAAGGGCCCCTCGACCGCCGTGGCCACACGCCCCCCGACGGCCCGGAGGTCGAGGCGCAGCACCGTCGTCGGCGAGGGGAAGAACGAGACCCCGGCCTCCGCCTGGTGGGCGCTGGCGTGACCGGGAGCGAAGGCACGGCCCTCGTGGAAGTAG
>JASFUL010000208.1:0-8870 GCA_050050315.1 Gemmatimonadota bacterium | reverse complement strand
AACGGCTGATGGAGGCGTTCGCGGAGGGGGGGCAGGAGGGTCAGCGCCTTCTCTTTCCGCTCACGATCCGGCTGAGCGAGCCCGAGGTCCGGCTGGTCGGCGAGCTGGGAGGGCTCCTGGGGCGGGCCGGCTTCGAGGTGGAGGGGTTCGGGGGCGACACGGTGATCGTCCAGTCGGTCCCGGACCCCCACCCGTGGTTCGACGCCGAGCGGTGCTTCCGCGAGATGATCCGGGAGCTTACCGAGGGCTCCGAGCTGGTGCGTTCGGCCCGTAACCAGCACGAGCGGATCGCCATGACCTTCGCATGCAAGGGCGCCATCAAGGCGGGCCAGAAGCTCGGCGCCGACGAGATGGAGGAGCTCTTCGACGCCCTGTTCGCCACCGAGCTCCCCTACCACGACGTCCACGGCCGGCCCACCGTCGTGCGCCTGTCGGCCCGGGAGCTCGAGCGCAAGTTCGGGCGGCATTGACCCGGCCCCGCGCCCTGGCCGTCGTCGGCCCCACGGCGTCGGGCAAGACGGCTCTCTCCCTCGAGCTCGCCGACACGGTGGGCGCCGAGATCATCTCCCTGGACTCGCGCCAGGTCTATCGGGGGATGGACATCGGAACGGCCAAGGCGACGCCCCTGGAGCGGGCACGGGTGCCCCACCACGGGCTGGATCTGGTCGAGCCCACCGAGACGTACAGCGCCGGTCGCTTCGCCCGGGACGCCCGCCGCTGGATCGCGGAGATCACCGGTCGGGGGCGCGTCCCCCTCGTGGTCGGCGGCACCGGCTTCTTCCTGCGGGCGCTCAACGACCCGGTGTTCCGGGAGCCCGCGCTCGACGCGGATCGGGTCATGGCCCTCCGGGACTACCTGGAGGGTCTCTCCCGGGACACGCTGGAACGGTGGGTGCGGATGCTGGACCCGGCGCGGGCGGCGGTGGCGGTGGAGGGTGGTCCCCAGCGCCTGACCCGGACCCTCGAGATCGCCCTGCTCACCGGGAGGCCCCTGACGTGGTGGCACCGCGAGGCCCCGCCGGACGCCCCGCCGGTGTCGACGCTGACCGTGGTCCTCCAGCTCCCGCGCGCCGAGCTCGATCGGCGGATCGACGCCCGGGTCGGACGGATGGTCCAGGGGGGCCTCGTCGAAGAGGTTCGGGCCCTCCTGGACCGCGGAGTTCCGGAGGACGCGCCGGGCATGACGGGGGTCGGCTACCGGGAGATCGTCGGGTTCCTCCGGGGCCGATGGTCGCTGGAGGAGGCGATGGAGCGGATGCGGCGCTCCACGCGGCGCTACGCTCGACGTCAGCTCACGTGGTTCCGGAACCAGCTACCGGATAGCGGGGTCCTCCGCGTGGACGCACGGCGCCCCCCGAGCGAGCTCGCGCCGTGGATCACCGGGCGATGGGTGGCCGCGAGGGGCGGGGAACTCCAGACGGGAGGCGAGGGGTGAAGATCGGAATCACGTGCTATCCCACGTACGGCGGCTCCGGCGCCGTGGCCACGGAGCTGGGCATCCAGCTGGCCGAGCGGGGACACGAGGTGCACTTCGTGTCGTACGCCCAGCCCTTCCGCCTCGGCCATTTCCGCGAGCGGGTGTACTTCCACGAGGTGGAGATGGAGCAGTATCCCCTCTTCGAACACCCCCCGTACACGCTGGCCCTCGCGGTGGCGCTGCACGAGACGGCGGTGAAGGAGGACCTGGACCTGCTCCACGTGCACTACGCCATCCCCCACGCGACCTCCGCCTGGATCGCGCGGCAGATGATGGCCGGCGAGCGGAGCGTTCCCGTCGTCACGACCCTCCACGGAACGGACATCACGCTCACGGGACTCCACCCGTCGTTCCACGCCATCACCCGCTTCTCCATCCTGAGATCCCAGGGGATCACCGCCCCCTCCGAATTCCTCAAGGTCGAGACGGTCCGTGACTTCGGGGTCCCGGCCGAACGGCTGCACGTGATCCGCAACTTCGTCGACACCGAGATCTTCCGGCCCGGGAAGGAGCCGTGTCACCGGGCGACGCTCGCCCCGGATGGCGAGAAGATCGTCATGCACATCTCCAACTTCCGGCCCGTGAAGCGCGTCGTGGACACGGTGGAGATCTTCGACCGCATCCGGCGGAAGATCCCGGCGCGGATGGTGCTCATCGGCGACGGGCCGGACCGCCCCAGGGTCCGGGAGCGCGCCGAGGAGCTCGGGGTCGACGACCAGATCGTGTTCCTGGGGAAGCACGCGTCGGTGGACGAGCTCCTGGCGTGCGCGGACCTCTTCCTCCTGCCCAGCGCCTCCGAGTCGTTCGGCCTCGGGGCGCTCGAGGCCATGGCGTCCGGCGCTCCCGTGGTGGCGTCCCGGACGGGAGGGATCCCGGAGGTGGTGCCCCACGGCGAAGCCGGCTTCCTGTGCGAGGTGGGGGACGTCGACGCCATGGGCGAGGCGGCGGTCGACATCCTCGGGGACGAGGCGCTCCACGAGCGCTTCTCGGCGGCGGGCCGGCAGCTCGCCCTGGACCACTTCGACGCCTCCGAGGTGGTGCCGCTGTACGAGGACTACTACCGCAGGGTCCTCGAGGAGAACGGCGCGTGAGCCCCTGGGAATCGCTGCTGCTGGGCGTCGTGCAGGGAGCGACGGAGTTCCTCCCGGTGTCGAGCTCGGGGCACCTGGTGATGTCACAGGTCGTGCTGGGGGTGGACCTGCCCGGGATCCTGTTCGAGGTCGTGGTCCACGTCGCCACGCTCGCGTCGGTCCTCTGGGTCTACCGCGCCCGTGTCGGCCGGCTGGTCGCCGGGAGTGCACGGGCCGAGGGCGACGCGCTCCGCTACGTGGGTCTACTCCTGCTGGCGTCGGTTCCGGCCGGCGTGGTGGGCGTCTTCTTCAAGGACGCGCTGGAGTCGCTCTTCGACCGTCCGTTCGTGGCCGGGGTCGCCCTCCTGGTCACCGGGGCCCTTCTGTGGAGCACGCTCGCGGCGCGGCGGTGGCGGGGGGAGGACGAGGGGACCCAGCCCGGGCCGAGGGACGCGCTGCTCATGGGCCTGGCCCAGGCCGTCGCCATCGTTCCGGGGATCTCCCGCTCGGGTACCACGGTCGTGGTGGGGCTGTGGCTCGGGGTCGAGGCGCGGGAGGCGGCCGCCTTCAGCTTCCTGATGTCCGTCCCCGCCATCGCGGGCGCCGCCGTCCTCTCCATCCCCGACCTGAGCGGCGGCTCCGTCGCGGCCGTCGGGGCCGCTCCATTCGCCCTCGGCGGCGTGGCCGCGGCCTTCACCGGCGTCCTCGCCATCCGGACCTTCGTGGCCATGCTGGAGAATCGCTCGTTCCACCGCTTTGCGCTGTACTGCTGGTTGGTCGGATCTGCGTTCCTGGCCTACCTCCTGCTGCGCCCGTGACGCCCCCGACGCGCGACCCGGTCCCGCGTGGGGAGCCCCGGGCAGGGCCCGGCCCGACGTGACGCGAGTGGGGCCGGACGAGCGCGAGGCGCTCGCGACCCTCATCCGGCTGGCGCTGGCCGAGGACGTGGGTCCGGGAGACCGGAGCACGGAGTGGACGGTGCCCCCGGGACGGAGCGGGCGGGCGGTGGTGGTGGCGAAGGAAGGGCTCGTCGTGGCGGGGACGGGGCCGGCGCGGGAGGTCTTCCGGACGGTCGAGCCGTCCTTGGCGGTCGAGATCCGGCTCGAGGACGGCGAGCGGGCGAGGCCGGGCGACGAGGTCCTGACGCTGGCGGGGCCGCTCCCGGGGATCCTCACCGGGGAGCGCACGGCCCTGAACTTCCTGGGCCGGCTCAGCGGTGTCGCCAGCGCCACCCACCGGTACGTCGAGGCGGTCCGGGGGACGGGGGCGCGGGTCGTGGACACCCGGAAGACCGCTCCGGGATGGCGCTTGCTGGAGAAGGCGGCGGTGCGTGCGGGTGGCGGGTCCAACCACCGCATGGGTCTCTACGACATGGTGATGATCAAGGACAACCACATCGCCGCGGCCGGAGGGATCCGCGCGGCGGTGGAGCGCGTTCGGGCGGGCAACGGAGGGGATCTCCCGGTCGAGGTCGAAGTGAGCGACCTGGACGAGCTCGAGGAGGTGCTCGCCCTCGGCGTGGACCGGGTGCTCCTGGACAACATGGACGTGCCCACGCTGCGGGCGGCCGTGGCGCGCACGAGGCGCCTCGGGGAGGCCCGTCCCCGTCTGGAAGCGTCGGGGAACGTGACCCTGGCCACCATCCGCCGGGTGGCGGAGACCGGTGTCGACGACGTCAGCGTCGGTGCCCTGACCCACTCGGCGCCCTCGGCGGACCTCTCGCTCCGGGTCCTGACGTGAAGGAGCCGAGGGCCGGGGCGCGCCCCACGGTCGGAAGTGGATCCGACGACGGGGAGGCGCGCCTGTGGCACTGGGAGGGCGAGCCGCTCCGGGTCTGGCAGTCCCTCTGGGACGTGCCCGAGCTGGAGGTGTGGCGACGGCTCGGATCGACGAACGACCGGGCGCGGGAGCGGGCGCGGACGTCGTGCGAGCCGTACACGGTGGTGATCGCCGAGGAGCAGACGGCGGGGCGGGGGCGGGAGGGGCGGGCCTGGTCGTCTCCGGCCGGGGCGGGATTGTGGATGTCCGTGGTCCTCCGGCCCGGCGTGTCGGGCGCGCGGAGGCTGGCGCCGATCCTGGTGGGGCTGGCCGCGTGTCGGGCGGTCGAGAGCGTCGCCGCCGGGACCGAGCCATGCCTCAAGTGGCCGAACGACGTGCTCGTCGGTGGCAGGAAGGTGTGCGGGATCCTCTGCGAGGCCGCCGGGGACACGGTGGTGGCCGGCATCGGGGTCAACGTCCGCCAGCGCCGCGGCGACTTCCCCCCGGACGTGCGGGATTCGGCGACGTCGCTCGAGCGCGAGACCGGCGAGCGGATCTCGCGTGGGAAGCTGGCCGGAGCGCTGCTGTCCGGGCTCCGGGCCGTGGCCGACGACGGGGGGCCTCCGGACCTCGTCGGCGAGCTCGCGGAGGAGCTCCGCCGTCGCGACGCCCTGCGGGACCGAAGGGTGAGGCTCCGGGACGGATCGGTGGTGACGGCCCGGGGGATCGGCCGCGACGGCGGGCTCGTAGTGGAGTCCGAGGGGGGGAGCCGTCGAACGATCGTGGCCGGCACCGTGCGCCCCGTCGGGAGAGCGGGCCACGGGGGGCGGGCCCGGGGAACGGCGTGACGGACGGACGCACGGGAGGAGCCATGCAACTCGTCGTGGACGTGGGCAACACGGAGACGGTGGTGGGCGTGATCCGGGACCGGACGGGTCTCGTCGCGCACTGGCGGGTGAGCACCCAGGTGCCGCGGACCCGGGACGAGTACGTGCACCTCCTCCGCTCCCTCCTGCGGGAAGAGGAGGGGGTGGGCGCGGTGGACCTCACCCGTGCCGTCCTCGGTTCGGTGGTGCCCGACGTGAGCGACGTCCTCGTTCCCACCCTCGAGCGCGTCGTCGGGGGCCCCGTGCTGGTCGTCGGACCCGACTCGCCCCTGCCCATCGAGCTGGACGTCGAGGAGCCCCGGACCGTCGGCGCCGACCGGATCGTGAACACCCTGGCGGCCCGGGATCTCTACGGCCGGGACACCATCGCCGTCGATCTCGGGACGGCCACCACGTTCGACCTCATCACGGCCGAGGGCGTCTTCATGGGGGGCGTGATCGCCCCGGGCGTGTCGGCGGGTCTCGAGTGGCTGGGCCGGCGGACCGCCAAGCTCCCCCGGGTGGAGCTCCACCCGCCCGAGACGTGCATCGGTCGACGGACCGAGGCGTGCATCCAGAGCGGGATCTTCTTCTCGGCGGTCGACGCCATCGACGGCGTCGTCCGGCGCCTGCGCGCGGAGTGGGGAAGGGAGGATCCCCTGGTCGTCGCCACCGGCGGCTTCGCCCGGGTGATCGCCCCCCACTGCTCGACCGTGGGCCACATCGAGCCCTTCCTCACGCTCATCGGACTCTCCCTCGCGGGGGAGTACATCGCCGGCGGAACGCTCTAGCCTAGCGGGGCGCCCGGGGCCGCGGGATGCCAAGGGTGAGCCCTGCTCGCTCCTCGTGCTCGCGGGCTCGGGACGCGCGTCGGGTCAACCGGCCGGACGATGCCACATGTCGTACTCGATCCGCCACCGGCCGGCCGCTCCTCGACGCCACACCACCAGATACCGGTCGGACGCCGACTGCTCCGCTCCGTCACCCACCCGCCACCGGTAGCGCCACGTGCCCACGTCGACCGCGACGTCGCCCCTCACGCGAAGCTCCGAGGACTCCATGGCGTGGCCGAGGTTGACCCGATTCGGAACGGGGGCGAAGTAGCGCACGATCCGGTCGCGGCCCCGCACCTCCCGACCGGGAGGCAGGAGCACCGCGTCCTCGGTGTAGAGCTCACGAATCCGGGCGGTGTCGCCCCGAACGTACGCGTCGGAGAACGCGCGGCTCGCCGCGACGATCCGCACCGAGTCGCGGGAGGACGTCTGCGCCCCCGCGTCGCCGGCCGCGAGGACGGCTAGGAAGCCCACCCACCACAACCCTCTCCCCATCTTCGTCCTCCCCTCCCTCATTCGTCGAACTCTCGGCGGGAATCGCGGCTCGAATCCGCACCGGCCGGCAGCACGGTCCAACCTACGGCCGGTGTTTTCCGGACGGCAACGCCACGCTCGAAGGCCTGCTCTCCCTTCGCAGCGCCGGCGCGGTCCCCGGATCACCCTCGTCCGGGCCCGACGGGGAGGGGTCCGGATGGCCTCAGCGCGCCTCCAGGCGCTCGCAGTACCACGCGATCCATCGGTTCGAGAATCCGAAGAGACGGGCGTCGCGGACGATCCGACGGACCTCGTCCCGGCCGATCTTGGTCTCCTCGTCGAACACCCTGGGGTTGTCGCGGCTCACGGCGAGCGTGCGCACCGCGAAGAGCAGGGGGAGGAGGCAGAAGAGCCGGATGCCGTGGTGGCGACGGGGAATGTGCGCGATGTAGCGCCGGGCCGCGGCGAGGTGCCGATCCGACTTCTCGACGAGACGGTCCAGGACCGCCAGCTCGATGCGTCGCCGGCGCCCCTCGCCGACCGCGTCTCCGTCGAACAGCTCTCCGGGCTCCGGCCCGTCGGCCGGGAGGAAGGAGCGGGGAATGTAGACCCAGCCCCGCTCCCAGTCGGTGTGGAGGCCGCGCACCACGTTGACCGTCTGGAGGGCCAGCCCGAACTCGCGGCCCAGCCGCATCATCTCCTCCCGGTCGCGATTCAGCGGCGGAATGTCCACGGCGAACAGCTCCGTCAGGAGCCACCCGACCCGCCCGGCGACCTCGTGCATGTAGTCGTCGAGGTCCGCCTCGTGCTCGATGTCCGGCCCCCGGACGGCCCAGCGCGCCATACCCCTGGTGGAGTCGGCCACGTGACGGCTCACGATGCCGCGCGCCTCGGGGCGGAGTTCGCGGAAGCCGTCGTGGACCTGGCCGACGTGGCGCGCGACGAGGGCGTCGGGCGTGTCCTCGCCGGCGGCCTCGAGCTCGGGGGCCAGCGCGTCGACCGGCGCGTCACCCTCCACCACCGACGCCCACCGCCCGAGGAGCTCCGCCTTTCGCGCCGCGGGCATCTCCTCGTTGTCCTCGAGGTAGTCGGACACCCGGAGGAGCAGGTAGGCCACCTCGATCTCGCTCCGGAGAGGCTCCGGAAGCAGGTCGATCCCGATGGCGAACGTTCGGCTCGCGGCGTGCAACAGCTCATTGAGCGTGGGCATCGGCGGGAAAGGTACCGCACCGGTGACGACCCGAAAAGCCACGCCCCACGGGGCTTCCCCCCGTCTTGACAGGACCCGCCGATCATGCAACATTCCGAGCCGAAAATCTGCTAGCACTCAGGACCACCGAGTGCTAACAACAGGCTCCAGCAATACCATTCACACCACACACCAAGGAGGCGTGGCCATGGCTACTTCAGCCGCGACCAAGATCCAGCCTCTCGCCGACCGCGTCGTCGTGAAGCCGCTCGAGGAAGACGAGCAGATGCGGGGCGGGCTGTACATCCCCGACACGGCGAAGGAGAAGCCGCAGCAGGGCGAAGTCGTCGCCGTCGGTCCCGGCAAGATGAGCGACGAGGGGAACCGTCTCGACATGGAGGTCGAGGTGGGGAGCAAGGTCCTGTACGGCAAGTACAGCGGGACGGAGGTCAACGTCGGGGGAGAGGACTACCTCATTCTCCGCGAGGCCGACATCCTCGCGATCGTCAAGTAGATCGGACGGACGACCTCCCCGGGAGGTCGGGCCGACGCGAATGAAGATGCAACCAGATACGAGGAGCACGAGCCATGGCTAAGGAGCTCGATTTCGACATCGAGGCGCGCACGCGCCTCAAGACGGGCGTGGACAAGCTCGCCCGCGCAGTGAAGGTGACGCTCGGCCCCAAGGGCCGGAACGTGGTGCTCGATCGCAAGTTCGGCTCCCCCACGGTGACCAAGGACGGCGTGTCCGTGGCCAAGGAGGTGGAGCTCGAGGACCCCGTCGAGAACATGGGCGCCCAGATGGTCAAGGAGGTCGCCACGAAGACCTCCGACAACGCGGGTGACGGAACGACCACCGCCACGGTGCTGGCCCAGGCCATCTTCGGCGAGGGTCTGAAGAACGTCACCGCCGGCGCCAACCCCATGGGCCTCAAGCGGGGCATCGACAAGGCCGTGGACAAGGTCGTTGCCGAGCTCCAGGAGCTGAGCCAGGAGACGAAGGGCAAGAAGGAGATCGCCCAGGTCGGCGCCATCAGCGCCAACAACGACCAGGAGATCGGGGACCTCATCGCCGACGCGATGGAGAAGGTCGGCAAGGACGGGGTCATCACCGTCGAGGAGGCCCGCGGTCTGGAGACCACCCTCGAGACGGTCGAGGGGATGCAGTTCGACCGCGGCTACCTGTCGCCCTACTTCGTGACC
>JASFUL010000207.1:0-8889 GCA_050050315.1 Gemmatimonadota bacterium | reverse complement strand
TGACCGCGCGGGACTACATCACGATGAGCTCCCTGTACGCCCTCGAGAACGGCGCCGTCGTGCGGAGCGTGCATCGCTAGCGCGCCCGGACCCTCACTCCTCCCGCACCAGGCCGTACTTCTCGATCTTCTTGTACAGGTTCGACCGGGGCATGTCGATCTGGCGGGCCGTTTCGGACACGTTCCAGTCGTACTCCCGGAGCTTCTGCAGGATGAAGGCTCGCTCGGCCGCGTCCTTGAAGTCCGAGAAGCTCTCCGCCGCCAGGAGCTCGCCACCGAGCCCGCTGGCGCCCCCCACCCCACCGACCAGCAGCTCGACGTCCTCCTCCTCCACGGCGTCACCCGAGGCCAGGATCAGGAGCCGCTCCACCGTGTTCCGGAGCTCCCGGACGTTCCCCGGCCACTCCAGATCCTGGAGGCGCCGGAGAACCCCGGGCGAGAAGCGCTTGGGGGGAACCCGGTCGGAGCGGGCGGTGAGGTCGACGAAGTGCCGCACGAGCATCGGGATGTCCTCCCGGCGCTCCCGGAGGGGCGGAACGCGGATCGGGACCACGTTGAGCCGGTAGAACAGGTCCTCCCGGAAGTCCCCCCGCTCGATCTCCTCCTCGAGGTCCTTGTTGGTGGCGGCGATGACCCGCACGTCGACTTCGATGGCCTTGGAGCCGCCGACGCGCGTCACCACCCCTTGCTCCAGCGCCCTCAGCACCTTGGCCTGGGCCGCCAGCGACATGTCCCCCACCTCGTCGAGGAAGAGCGTCCCCCCGTCGGCCTGCTCGAACTTCCCGGCCCGATCGGCCACGGCCCCGGTGAACGATCCCTTGATGTGACCGAAGAGCTCGCTCTCGATGAGCTCCGAAGGGATGGCCGCGCAGTTGACCTCGACGAAGGACCCGTCCGAGCGGTCCGAGAGCTGGTGGATGGCCCGGGCGACCAGCTCCTTCCCCGTCCCGTTCTCGCCCGTGATGAGGACCCGGGCCGCGGTGGGCGCGACCCGCTCCAGGCGTTCGAGGACCTGGCGGATCTGGAAGGACGACCCGACGATCTCGTGCCGGCTCTCCACCTCGTGCCGAAGACGCTCCACGTCCTCGGTGAGCCCGCGGAGCTCGAGGGCGTTCCGGAGCGTGACCAGCAGGCGATCCGAATCGAGGGGCTTCTCGAGGAAGTCGTACGCTCCCTTCCGGGTCGCCTCGACGGCCGTGTCGATGGTCCCGTGGCCGCTGACCATCACGACGAGCGCGCCGGGATCGCTCTCCCGCATCCGGCCCAGCACCTCGATCCCGTCCATTCCGGGCATCTTGACGTCCAGGAAGGTGAGATCGGGACGGAAGGTGTCGTACGCCTCCAGGGCGTCGGGGCCGTCGCCCGCCGCCTCGACCTCGTGGCCCTCGTACTCGAAGAGCTGGCAGAGGGCGTCCCGGATGGCGCCCTCGTCGTCCACGATGAGGATCCTCGCCACGGAGCGTCTCCTGTCGGTCGGGTCCGGGGGTACGGGCCTCGCGGGGCGGACCTCAGCGGTCGGCCACGAGGACCAGGCTGTCGCGGAGGACGTACGCGGATTCGAGCCCCTGGGGGAGTGGAATCATCATGGCGTCCGGAGGCAGGCCGGGCCGGTCCTGTCGCCCGAGCGCCGCGAGGATCTCGGGGATGAAGCGATCGGGGAGCGGCACCCTCATCGCTTGCACGCCGTCCACGTGGAGCGCGGCGCGCTCCTGGTCGAAGGGCAGCAGGGAGCCTCGCATCCGGATCTCCACCGTGTCCGGAAGGACTCCGATCACGTCGTCCAACGACGGAAGCTCGGGGAAGGCGCCGAGGGCCACCCGGGCCCGGAGGTGCACCTTCCCGTCCCGCAGCTCGACGGAGGGCTCGTCGACTCCGGGGGGAAGGATGCCCGGCAGGGAGTACCGGATGACGCTCGAGAGCTCCCGGTCACCCAGGCTCAGTCGGTCGGGTCCCTCCCCGGATCGGAGGACCTCGAACCGGTCGAGGGTCGCCTCGGCCAGCTCGGGCGTGGGGCCCTCCTCCACGACCTCCTCGCCCAGCCAGGCCCGCACGCGCGGCTCGAGCTCGGGGCCCCACAGGACCACGGCGACCCCCGCACCGACGAGCAGCGCGAGGCCCACCACCTTGCCCAGGCAACCCTTGAGACATCCGACCATGATGACGCGTTCCGTCCGTCGCCGCGTTGGGGTCGTCCGGGGCCGTCCCGGACATTCGAAAGGGCGGAGCCGTCAGCCGGCCTCGCCCAGGGGGATACTACTCAAGAGCGAGTACTGGGGTCCTTCGGGGAGCGTGACGCTCCGCATGAGGTCCAGGCTGCTCACGGACACCCGAGCCTCGTAGCCCATGCCGGCCGTGACCTCGTCGAGACCGCGGAACGCTCCGGCCCCGACGCGGTCGGGTACCCGACCGAGGGTCACGTGCGGGTGGAAGGTGCGGACCTCCCGGGGAAAGCCGCGCTCTCCCAGGCCCCACTCGAGATCCTGCTTGAGCGCGCGCAGCTCGGGGTTGGCCTCGACGCCCAGCCAGAGGACCCGAGGGCGGCGGATGGTGGGAAAGGCGCCGAAGCCCCCGAGCCCCGCCTCGAAAGGGGTCGTGCTCGAAGCGACCCTCTTCATGACGTCGGTCACCTCCGCCGCCCCATCCCGGTCGACCTTTCCGAGGAACTTCATGGTCACGTGGTAGTGATCGGGGGACACCCAACGGATGGGGAGCTCGCGGCTCCGGAGAGCCGAGCACGCGTCGTGGATCTCCTCGCGTCGGCGGTCCGGGAGGTTGATGGCGACGAAGAGACGCACGGCTAGCCTACGGGCATCGCGGGCTCGTGGACGCTCCGGGCCACGGCCTCGACGGTGTACTCGACTTCCTGCTCGGTCGTGGCCCATCCCAGGGAGAACCGGAGCGCCCCGGTGGCCACGGTGCCGAGCAGTCGGTGGACTTCGGGGGCGCAGTGGAGACCCGGCCGTGTCGCCACTCCGAACTCCCTGTCCAGGCGGTCGGCGAGCGTCGCTGGATCGAGCCGATCGCTGACGACCGTCACGACGGCGATGCCGTCCGGGGCCGGAGGCGACAGGACGCGGATGGACGGGATCGAGTCCAGTCCCTCGCGGAGTCGTGCCTTCAGCCGGCTCTCCCGCCGGTGGATCGTGTCCAGGCCTTCCTCCAGCAGGTACTCGCACGCGGCGGCCAGCCCCGCGATCCCGGGGGCGTTCACGGTCCCGGCCTCGAGGCGGTCCGGAAGGGGCGACGGCATCTCCCGCGACATCGAGTTCCCCCCCGTGCCACCGGTCAGGAGGGGCGCCACGTCCACCCCGGGCGCGACCCACAGTCCCCCGGTGCCCTGGGGACCGAGGAGGCCCTTGTGACCCGTGAAGGCGATGAGGTCGGCCCCTTCGTCGGCGTGGCTGACGGGGATGTGACCGGCCGATTGCGCCGCGTCGACCAGGACGAGGGCCCCCGCTTCGTGGGCCCACCCCGCGAGGTCCCTCGCGGGCAGGAGGGACCCGAGGACGTTCGAAGCCGCGTTCACGACGAGGAGCCGCGCGCCTTCCAGGGCCCGCCGCACCTCCCCGGGATCGACCTCCCCCCCCGGCGACACGCCCACCATCCGGACCTCGACGCCGCGGTCGCGGCTCACCCGGTGCGCGGGCCGGAGCACCGCGTTGTGGTCGAACGCCGTCACCACCACGGCGTCTCCCGGTCCGAGGACGCCGTGGAGGACCGTGTTGAGCGCGTGGGTGGCGTTCAGCATGAAGGCGATCCGCCCGGGGTCGCCCTCGAGCCCCAGCACCTCCATGAGCCCCCGGCGGCAGCGGAGCGCCGTGCGGCTGGCCTCCACCGCGGCCGAGTGTCCTCCGCGCCCCGGCGTCGCGCCGCACGTCTCCAGGAACCCCGCGACCGCGTCGATCACCCGTCGCGGTCGGGGGGCCGACGTGGCCGCGTAGTCCATGTAGCACCGCATCCTCGAACTCCGGCCGGGGGGAAGGACGGACGCTCAACCTATCCGCCGGCCGGTGGCCGTACAAGCGGATTGAGGCCGGTCCTCGGCCTCATCCCCACCCCTCCATGGGCGCCCTTCCGCCGCGCCGTGGCGGGCCTCCGCCCCCTCGGACGCGTCGACTCCCGGTCAGCTCCCCAGCCGTGTGAACGCGAGGGCGATGGGGCACGCGCCCACCGGCCAGGTGGCGCTCACCTCGAGACCCGGGTCCAGCCGGTGGACGACGCTGGGGCCGGCGCACTCGGGTCTGAGGGTGTGGAGGCGTCCCTCCGAGTCGAAGGCGAGGCCCGACACGCTGGGAATCCCCTCCGGCGTGACCGGGTCGCTCGGGGAGTGCACGAAGGACGCGGCCCCGGGGTCCCAGACCACCAGCCCGTACGCGAACGACGCCACGTAGACCCGCCCGCCGGGGCCCACCGCCACCCCGAACGGGAACTCGCCGAACCCCTCCCAGTGCCCGATCTCGGCGCGGCGCTCCAGGTCCACCAGGGAGAGCGAGCCGTCCCCGCCGCCGAACGAGCCCGAGCCGACGACGAAGATCCGGCCCTCTCCGGACGGGGCCGCCCCGCCGGGATTCGTGGCCCCGAGCGCGACCGTCCCCACCACCTCCAGGCTCTCACGGTCGAGGACCGTGACCGTCCCGGGACCGTCGGGCTGGAAGTCGGGACCCAGCTCCGCGTTCAGAACCCCGACCCTCGCCCCGGAGACCACGATCGCCTGGGGGTACCTCCCCACCGGGATCTCGGCGCCCGTGGTGCCGTCCCCGACGTCCACCGGGACGACCGTGTTCCGGCCGGGGTTGGCGACCAGGACGGTCGAGTCGTCCAGGAACGCGGCCCCGGTCGCGCCCGACCCCGCGGGCAGGGCCACCGTGCGGACCACGACGCCCGCCTCGACGTCCACCACCACGAGGGCCGGCACGATGCCCATCGGCACCGCCACGAGCCCTTCGCGCCGCGCGAACCCGACCGGGCTTCCGTCCGGCCCCAGGCCGACGGGGGGACGCGACGCCTGCGGCGAGTCCACGGGGAAGATGGAGAGCGAGAGGTCGACGCTGTTCAGCACCACGCCGACCTCCCGGGCGTTCGCCCCGGGCGGGTCCACGACGCCGTCTTCGCCGCACGCCGCCCCGACGAGGACGAGCAGGGAGAGGAGGGGCAGCAGCCATCGGCGCGGAGCGGGGGTGCGATCGTTCAAGGGTGGGTCCGGTCGGAGGGTGTGGGGGCTCGGGGCTCGTCCCGCCCGCCGGGGTCGGTCCGGGGACGGGGGGAGGAGGACCGCGCGGCGCCGGGCGTGGCCACCTCGACGCCGAACGAGAGGGTGCGGCCGGGGTCGGGAAAGCCGAAGATCAACGACCCGGAGGCGTCGAAGAGACGCTCGACCCGGAGGGAGGGGCGCACCCCCCATCCGTCCAGCCGCAGGCGGGTCGACGCCTCGAGATCGAAGGTCCAGAAGCCCGGCAGCTCGTTCACCCGGGCCGGCACGGGGTAGCGGCTCCCCGTGTAGCGCCCCGCGACCTCGAGCGCGAGGGAAGGATGGCGCCAGGCCGCCGCGAGGCGCGCCGTGTTGCGGGGACGATAGCGCACCTGCACGTCGCCGGGGCGGTCGTAGACGACCCGGGCGCGGGTCCAGCCGCCCGACACCGTCAGCGCGCCCCGCGCGACCTCGAGGCCCGCCTCGGCGCGGACGTCCAGGCCGCGTCGGAGCACGTCGACGTTCACGGGGCTCCACACGAACCGGAAGTCCGGCGCCCACAGGATCATGTCCCGCACGTCGCCGCGGTAGGCGTTCAGCGCCCCCGCCCACCTCACGGGACCCGTTCTCCCGGCCACCGATGCCCCCACCTCGATCTCGGAGGGCACGCGCTCGCCCCGCAGCGCCGGGTTCGACTCCACGCCCACTCCGGACCGGAAGTACTGGTCCGCCAGCGTCGGGGGGCTGAAGGCGCTCCGGTGCGAAGCGTGGAGCGAGATCCCGGTCCACGGAGACGTCGACGCGAGGACCTCGTGGGAGAACACGCCCTCTCCCCGCTGCCCGTCCCGGTCCACCCGCGCCGTGACCCCGGCGGTGAACGGGAGGCCCGCCAGGTCGAACCCGTCCTCCACGCCGACCGACATCCCCGCGTCCACGGTGGTCCCGGGGGCCTCCTCTCCCAGCCTACCCCCTCGCACCCGCTGGAGGCGGAGGTCCACGGCCCCGCGGAGCGACGCCTCGCCGAGGGGGTGCGCGAGCCGTCCGCGGAAGCCCGAGCTCCACGCGCGGGTCCTCTCGTCGTACGGCAGCCCGGCGGGAGGCTCGGGGTCGCGGACGCGGTCGGACCGGTACGCCCCGTGGACGCCCAGCTCGAGGCGCGAGACACCCACGGCCCCCTCCCAGGCGACCGCGAGCTGCCCCCGACGATCGTCCTGCCGGGCGCGGGGAGACGGCGAGTAGCTCCGACCGGGAAGGCCACGGCGGACCCCCTCGCCGCGAGCCCGGATGCGGAGGCGCCCCGTTCCCACGGCGGCGTCGAGGGAGGCCGACAGCGTGGCCCTGCTCACGTCCGCGTTCCGGCGTCGGGCGACCCCGCCGCCCACCTCGGCGGGGCGCGCATGGTCGAAGGAGCCCTCCACTCTCTCGCGAACGGCCGCCGCGGCCCACTCGACATCGTGGTCCAGGGCCCCCCCGGCCTCGAGCCGCCCCCCCACCCGGCCCAGGGAGCCCCCGCCCAGCCCGAACCGGGCACCGTCACCCGGTTCGCGGGTCTCGATCACGATGACGCCCCCCTGGGCTCGCGAGCCGTGGGTGGCCGAGCGCGCCCCCGGGAGCACCACGATCTCGGCCACCGAGCCGGCGGACAGGAGCGAGAGGTCCGCCTCGCCCGTCACGGGGTCGTTCAGGGGAACGCCGTCGACCAGCACCAGCACCTCGTCGGCGCCGCTCCCCCGCACGGACACGGTCTGCCGTCCGGTGCCTCCGCGTTGCCGCACGACCACGCCCGCCGCCGACCGCAGCAGGTCTCCCACACTCCCCGTGGCGCCGGCCGACGGCTCGATGCGCTCCGCGCCCGGCGGGAGGGAGGACACGCGGACGTCGATGCCGGGCATCTCCAGGGGTACCGCGCGGAGGGCGACCGTAACCGAGGCGCGCCGTCCCGGCGACACCCTGACCTCGCGGCGCCCGGGAGCGAAACCGGAATGCCGCACGACGACGAGGTGGACGCCCCCGTCGACCCCGCGGAAGAGGAAGCGACCCGAGCCGTCGGTGGTCCCGGTGAGGGAGGGCGATGCGGGGGGGCCCAGCGAGACGGCCGCGCCCCCGATCGGGCGCCGGGAGGTCGCGTCGATGACGCGTCCCTCGACCTCCCCGGGCCACTGGGCCATCGCGTCCACGGGCGGGAGGGCGGCCCACGCCGCGAGGACGGCGACCCGAAGTGCGGTGCGCGCCGACCGGAGCCGGCACCGCCGGAACAGGAATGAAAACGCCCGCACGTCTTCCCCTCGAAGAGTGCCTGGGTTCAGCGGGCGTGCAGGTCTCCTGACTCGAGGCGGGCTTCCCCTCGCCTTCCCGGACGCCCGAGCGTCCAGTGGCGCGTGGAGGGGACCTTCTCCGACCCGGGCGGACCCGGGCCGGGCCTCTCACAGTGGCGGGGCCGTGCCGGATTCACACCGGCTTCCGAAATGCCTCGCCCGCGAGTGTTCGTCTTGTCGCCAGCAAGCTAGGGGCGGCTCCGATCGGGCGTCAAGACGGCTCCGGGGGCGTCCGCGGCTGGCGCCGGCCGGCTCGCCCGGGCTCCTCACCAGGCGCCGACACCCTCCTCGGCGGTGGACGACGTCCGCCGGGCAGCCGGCTCCCGGAGGGCCTCCTCGTCGGGCATACGTCCGGCGGACGCCTCGGCTCCCCGCTGGAGGGCGGCCTGCGCCGCCGCCAGTCGCGCGACGGGAACGCGGTACGGGGAGCAGGAGAGGTAGTCCACCCCCACCCCGTGGAAGAAGTCGATCGACCGGGGATCCCCCGCGTGCTCCCCACACACCCCCATCTCCAGTCCCTTCCTGGCGCGCCGACCCTGGTGGACCGCCATCCGGACCAGGCGTCCGACCCCTTCGAGATCCAGGGTGCGGAACGGATCCGCCACCAGGTACCCCTCCTCGACGTAGAGGGGGAGGAACCCTCCGGCGTCGTCGCGCGACAACCCCAGGGTCGTCTGCGTGAGGTCGTTGGTCCCGAAGGAGAAGAAGTCCGCCCGCTTCGCGAGCGCCGCCGCGACGAGGGCGGCCCGGGGGAGCTCGACCATCGTTCCGACGGCGTAGGGGAGCCTGGTCCCGCGTGCGGAGAACACGCTCTCGGCCACGGTCTCGACGACCCCTCTCTGCCTCGCGACCTCCTGCTCCGACATGACCAGCGGGATCATGATCTCGAGCCTCACGCGCGTCCCCTCGGCCGTCGCGTCGAGAGCCCCGTCGAAGATGGCCCGCGCCTGCATCCGGGAGATCTCGGGGAACGCGATGCCGAGGCGGACGCCTCGCCGCCCGAGCATGGGGTTCGACTCCCGATGCCGCTCCACGGATGCGAGCACCTCCTCCCTGCTGCGCCCGGAGATCCTGGCCAGGCGGGCCAGGTCGGGCCCCTCCCGGGGGAGGAACTCGTGGAGAGGCGGATCGAGCAGGCGGACCGTGACGGGCAGCCCGTCCATCGCCCCGAATACCTCCCGCAGATCCGACCGGAGAACCGACTCGAGACGATCCAGCGCCGATCGCCTCGTCCCGTCGTCCTCGGCCAGGATCATCTCGCGCATGACGTCCAGCCGACCCTCCTCGAGAAGCATGTGCTCGACCCGGCACAGCCCGATGCCCTCGGCCCCGAACCGGCGCGCTCGAGCCGCGTCCGCCGGGTCGTCGGCGTTGGCCCGAACGCCCA
>JASFUL010000206.1:0-8908 GCA_050050315.1 Gemmatimonadota bacterium | reverse complement strand
GGAAGGCGAACGGCAGGTGAGTCCTTCGAGGGTCGTCCGAGAGCCGCTCGTGCAGGACGTCCCAGAAAGCCGGTTCGAAGATCCGTTCGCGGACCTCCCGGGGCAGCAGGCGCCCCAACGCCAGCCACCGCGTGGCGCCGCCCCGATCAGCGGGCACCGGCCAGACCCTCGGCTCCACCGAAGCCCTCGATCGCACGCAGGTAGAAGTCCCTCGACGCCTTCCAGGCCCGGGATCCGTCGGCTGTGATCGTGTAGTGCCGCTCACGGATGATCTGCCCCTCGACGATCTCCTGGTGGTACGTGCCCTCGACCAGGCCCGCGTCCTCCAGGCGCGCCATGAGCTGATAGAAGGCCGGCCCGCTCTTGCGGACGGCGAAATCCTGCAGGCGCTTCCGGATCTGCCGTCCGGAGAGACCACCCCCCAGGAGTGTTCCGACCACGAGGAACTGGAGGTGCGAGAGCCGTGGAGTCTGTGGCATGTTGCCGATCCGTACTAACCTAATATATAGTTAGGTAACTGATGATTTGCTCCGACAACGTACGCCAGGTGAGGGGATGGGGTCAATGCCGGGAGGTCGGATGGGTGGGTTCGGTCGGGTGGTGGTTTGGGTGCTGATCGCGGCGGAGTGCGTCATGATCGGCCTGGCGGGCGGCGCAAAGTTTGCCAACCCCGACCTCTGGCGTGGGCTGTTCCAGGGATGGGGCTACCCTCCCGACTTCGCGTACGTCGTCGGGGCCGTGGAGGTCGTCGGGGCCGTCCTCCTCGTCGTGCCGCGGACCGCCGCCTGGGCGGCCTGCATCCTCCTCGTCGTCATGCTCAGCGCGACGGCTACCGTGCTCCTCCACCCGGGCGACATGGGACCCTCCCCGTCCCTGATCCACGTCGTCGTGCTGACGGTCGTGCTCGCGGCCCGGTGGCCCGTTCGCTTCGGACGACCCGCACGCGCCGGGGCCTCCGCGAGCTGACCCTGAGGAGTGACCGTCTGTCCCCCCATGGCTGGCCCCGAGGGCGGGGACGTGCGAGTATGATGCGGATCGCCGAGGTCGACGGGAGGAGGAATGAGGACGGACCGCGTGAAGCTCGGCCAGACCGCCGGAGGTTTCCTGACGACGGCCCTGGTCGCCGCCTGCGCTTCGGCCGGCGGCCCAGGAAGCTCTCCGTGCAGCTCCGGCCTCCACCCCCACGAGCGCCCTCTGAGCGAGGTGGTGGACTCGGCGGCGCTCCAGAGTGACCTGGCCGCCGACTGGTCCGAGACCCGTCTGGCCGTAGCGTACGTCCGGCCCGACTCGTCCGGAGCGCTCGGCGAGGTCGAGGCGTGGGCCGAAGGGCTGGCCCCGGAAGTCCGCTCCGGACTGGAAGATGTCGTCGCGTCCGCCGTCCTGCCGGGATACTCGTTCGAGGAGGACGTCTTCCTCTTTCTCGGAGACCGGGCGGGCCCCGCGGTGCGGCGGGTGGGACGTCTTCGAGCGTGCGCGCCCAGGATCCTGAACGAGGGGCGCCTGGAGGAGGCGCTCCAGCGGGAGAGCCGGGAGCTCGGTCTGGACCGACCGAAGACGGTCGTGGTCTACGCTCTGGTTCGGGCCGACGGGAGCGTGGCCGAGGTTCGAGTCGCGGAGAGCTCGGGCGATCCCGTCGTCGACCTGGCGGCAGGTCGCGCGATTCGGGCCGCGCGGTTCTCCCCGGGCGCCACCGAAGGGATCGCGTTGGAGGTCTGGGCCCGCTTCCCCGTCCACCTGAGGCCGGCGCGCTCTCCGCACGACGACGAGACGGGCACCGGAAGCTCGGCGCGGGAGGGCTGATCCCATGGACGTGACCCGCCTGATCGATCGGTACGTAGCCGTGTGGAACGGGTCCTACCCCCTGACCTCGAGGAGCTGCTCACGCCGGGATACCGGCGCCACGCGTCGCCGGCGGCGGGACCCGCCGCGAGTCCGGAGGAGCTGCGCGCCGTGATCGAGAAGGAGCGGCTCGACGTCCCGGACCTGACCGTCACGGTGGCGGACCGGCTCATCGGCCAGGATCGGGCTGTCTTCCGCTGGACCTCCGAGGGCACCGACAGCGGTCCCGGGGACTATCCGCCCACGCACCGGCGCTTCCAGATGGCGGGAATCACGTGGCTCCGCCTCGAGGGAGGCCGCATCGCCGAGGAGTGGTCGTCTGCGGACACGCTGGACGCCCTGCTCCAACTCGGCTTCACCGTCCATCCACCGGAGTGAACGACCGCGTGGTCGCGCCTTTCTGGGAATCGTCCTACTCGGAGCCGTCACAGCAGACGTTCGGTCCTCCGGCCGAAGGGGTGCTGCGACTGACGACCCGGATGTCCCCGGGCGCCGTCGTGCTCGATCTCGGATGCGGAGACGGTCGAAATGCGCTGGCCCTCGCGGAGCGCGGCTTCGACGTCGAGGCCCTCGACATCTCGGAGGCCGGCGTGGCAAAGCTCGAGGCCTTGGCCGCAGAGCGAGGCCTCTCGCTGGAGGCCAGGGTGGAGGACGTGACTTCGTTCCGCTTTCCGCGAGCCTACGACCTGATCGTCGCGCACGGGGTTCTGCATCTGCTGGCGCGGGAGCAGTGGGAGGCCGTGCTGGACCGGATGAAGAGGTCGACCGCGCCGGGAGGGTGGAACGTCGTGGTGGTGTTCACCGACCGCCTCCCCCCGCCGCTCGACCTGGCCCCTCACGTGAAGGGTGCGTTCCGGGAAGGCGAATTGGCCGAGCGGTACCGGGGGCGAGGATGGACCGTGGAGCTGGACGCTCGCTACACGCTCCGGGACGAGCATCCCGGAGGCGTCCGTCATGTGCATCCGGTCAACGAGATCGTCGCCCGGAGGTCGCCGGAATCCGTGCCGGAGTGACCGTCGCACACCCGCCCGGCTGGCGTCACACCGGGGGGGCCGGCATCTTGAGCGCGCTTCCCCGTTCCTCTCGCCGGAGTCCCGCTTGTCGCTCGGCAGGGTCGCGAAGCTCGGCGCGGGCACCGGCCTCCTCGGCGTGGTCGGCGTCCTGGTCACCCACTGGCTGGTGTTCTTCTGGGTGCCCACGGACGCGTTCCAGGGCGTGATCCAGCGCATCTTCTACATCCACGTACCGGCTGCCTGGATCACGGAGATGGCCTTCGCGCTGACGGCCCTCTGCAGCGTGGTCTACCTCTGGCTGGGGGACGACCGGGCGGATGCCGCGGGACGCGTGCTCGTGGAGGCGGGGCTCTATTTCGGCGCTCTCCTCCTGATCGTCGGCCCCCTCTGGGGGAGGGTGGCCTGGGGCGCCTACTGGACGTGGGAGCCGAGGCTCACGCTGACCCTGTTGCTGTGGTTCATCTTCCTGGGCTACCAGATGGTGCGCCGCGCCACCGAGAACCCCGAGCGCGGGAAGCGCCTCGCGGCCGTCGTCGCCATCGTCGGTGCGCTCGACATCCCCCTGATCCACATGAGCGTCTACTGGTTCCGATCGCTTCATCCCCAGCCGGTCGTGATGCGCCCGTCCGGACCGACGGCGGACCCCGAGATGGTGACGACCCTGATGGTCGCGCTCCTCTCCTACACGCTGGTCTTCTTCGGAGTGGTGACCGTCCGGTACGTGCTGGAACGGACGGAGCGGCGGCTGGAAGCCTGGGTCGCAGTCGAGGCCGCGGCGACATGAGGTCGGCGTGGATCGGGCTCCTGTGCCTGGCGCCGACGCTCCTCGCGTGCACCGCCGCGTCCGCCCAGGCGACGGAGACGGCGGAGCCCTTCCGGCCGTATCGGTTCGTTCTGCTGGCGTTCGGCGCCGGATGGCTGGTGATCGGCTTCTGGATCTTCCGGGTCGGCAGCAGGGCCGCCCGACTGGCGGAGGAGGTCGAAGCGAGGACCGAGGGTGAGGAGTCGGCGTAGCCCGCTCGGGCGGGCCTTCCTCCTGGTCGCCTCGATCGGCGCGGTCCCGGCGTGGGGCCAGGAGCCCGCCGCCGGCCCCGGGCTCGACCTCGAGGTCGCTCGGGCGTATCTCGAACACGCCGCCACGGAAGGGGGCTTCAGCGGCGTCGTGCTGATCGGGCGTGGGGACGAGGTTCTGTTCCGGGAAGCCTACGGATTCGCCGACGCGGACCTGCGGATCCCCATGCGCGTCGGTCACCGCCTCCGGATCGGATCCCTCACCAAGCCCATCACCGCGTCCGCCGCGCTGGTGGCGGTCGATCGCGGCCGGCTGGGGCTCGAGATGCACGCCTGCCGGTGGCTTCCGTCGTGCCCGAGGAGCTGGGAGACGGTCACGGTGCGGCACCTGCTGACGCACACGTCCGGGATCGTCGACCATTTCGGCGACCTGGAGTCCGTTCCGGTAGCCGACACCTTCGAGGAGCTGGGCCGGGTGCTGGACTCGCTGCCGGCAGACGAGGCCCTGCGGACGCCGCCGGGAGCCGAGTACGCGTACAGCAACTTCAACTACGTCCTGCTCGGGGCGGTGCTCGAGCGGGTCGTGGGGAAGCCGTGGGAGGCCGTGCTTCGGGAGTGGGTGTTCGGACCCCTGGGCCTGACCAGCATGGCGTACGACGACGTCTACGCCGTCATGGCGGGTCGCGTGCGGGGGTACCGGCTGGACGATTCGCTGGGCCTCCGGAACATCGAGTACGACGACCACGCGGCCTACGCCGCGGGCGGGCTCCTCTCGGACGTAGGCGACCTCTTCCGTTGGTCCCGGGGCGTGCTCACGGGCAGGCTCTTCAGCCCGGAGCTCGTGGCAGAGAGCCTCACGCCGGACCGGGGGAACTACGGATACGGGTGGCAGGTCCGGCGCTTCTTCGACCGGACCGTCTACAACCACACGGGCGGGATCGACGGCTTTTCGAGCCATCTCGCCCACTACCCGGACGAGGGGCTCACCCTCGTGGTGCTGTCGAACGTCGAGAACGACCGTGCCATCCTGCGGGCATGCGATCTGGCGGCCCGGCTGTTCGACTGGCCCGTGGTCACCGGTCCATCGGCTCCGGACCTCACCGCACGGCAGCGGTGCGGGCTCGAGTCGTGAGGCTCGACGTGGCCCGCGAGACGTCGGTCCGGACGCGCCCGGGCCGTGGCTGAGTCGAACGGGGAGGACGTCTGCGCATCGTGGGCCTGCGAAAGACCTGGGACCACTGGCTGTACCTTTCCATGGACGAAGGTCGCGATCGGGTCGTGCGACTCCACGACGAGCTCTACTCGGGCTCGCTGAGGGGCTTCCAGCGGCTCGATCTTCCGTTCGATCCGCACATCGCGATCGGGTTCTTCGGCATTGGACCCTACGATTTCCTGGACCCGCAGCCGATCGATCTGGACGCGGAGGCGTACCGGCGCGCGGTGGAGCGAGCGGAGGCCCTCGAGATGGACACCTGGAGGCGCATAGACCGGGTCACGATCGTGGAACTGGACCCGAGAGACGGAACGCTGAGGGATGTCGAGGAGGTAACTCTGGGGGGCGCCGGCCGCTGAAGTGGGCGTCCCGGGATCCGGGGCGATTTCCCGTCTCTCGAGGGGGGCAGGATGCGAAGCTGGCTCCTGGGCACCACGGGCCTCTGGATGGTGCTGGCGGTCTCGGTCGGGTTGTCGTGGACGAGGCCGTTCGCGCCGCTCGAGCGGACGGGTCGCCGCAGGTTGCTGGTCG
The DNA here is from genome assembly GCA_050050315.1 of Gemmatimonadota bacterium. Classification (GTDB taxonomy): domain Bacteria; phylum Gemmatimonadota; class Gemmatimonadetes; order Longimicrobiales; family Gaopeijiaceae; genus JASFUL01. The sequence continues at coordinate 3,301 of JASFUL010000206.1, read as the reverse complement.
CGGGGTCCGTCGCGATCCTGGCCCAGGCGGCCCACTTCCTGGAGGAGCTCGCGACCGGCTTCCCCCGCCGGTTCCCGGAGGTGCTGGGCCTCGATCCATGGAGCGGTGGCCCGTTCGCGGCCTTCAACGTGACCTGGCTCTGCCTCTGGGTGGCGTCGCTGTGGGCGGCGGCCGCGGGCCGAAGGTGGGCGGAATGGCCGATCTGGTTCCTGGCGGTGGCCCTGGTGGCCAACGCGGTGGCGCATCCGCTCCTGGCGTTGGCCGGCAGGGCCTACTTCCCGGGGCTGGTCACGGCCGTCGCGGCCGGGGCGGTAGGACTGTGGCTCCTCGCAACCCTCGGGGACCTCAGCGATCGAGCCCGCCGCGGGCGGGAGGGGTGAGCACGGCGCACGGAGGGGTCATGGACGACGCGCAGACGGCGATCCGGCGGCTCTACGCCGCCAGCGTCACGGCTCTGAACGCGGGCGACCTTCCGGCCCTGTCGGCGTTCTACACGGATGATGCGATCCAGCTACCGCCCGATCGTCCGCCGGTCGTCGGCTGGGAGGCGATCCGCTCGTCCCTCGAGCGCGAGCTGCGCGAGGTCACGGTCGAGGCCGTCGTCGACGTGCGCGAGGTGAGCGTGGCCGGCGGCCTGGCGTACGCGCTCGGCCGTCACCGGATCCGGGTCACGTCCAGGGGGGGTGGACCCGGGGAGGTGACGGAGGGGAGCTGGCTGGACGTCCTGAGGCGGGGCGAAGACGACTCGTGGAGGATCGCCCGGTCGGCGTGGAGCGATCACGAGGCTCCCATGCGGGAGACGCCACGATGAGGAGAGTCCCACGCCGGAGCGCCATGGTGATCACGGTCGCGCTGCAGGCTGCCCTCGCAGGGTGCGAGTCGAGCGACGGCACCACGCTGACGGTGCGGGACTCGCTGGGCGTCGAGATCCGCACGAATCGCGATTCGGACCTCGTCTTCGGGACGGTCCGGGCCGAGCCGGAGCTGAGCCTGGGGGGGGCCCAGGTGGAGGGCCCGACACAGTTCTCGCGGATCCAGGGGATGCTGGTCGATCCCGCGGGGCGGCTGTGGATCGCCGACGGGCAGTCGAACGAGCTGCGGATCTTCGAGGCGGACGGAACCCACTGGAAGACCCTGGGAGGCCGGGGCCAGGGACCCGGCGAGTTCCTGCAGCTCCAGGTCCTCGGCCTGGTGGGCGGGGAGCGGGTCGTCGTCTGGGACCGCGGGAACGCCCGGCGAACGGTCTTCGACCTGGAGGGGGAGATCGTCGAGGCGAATCGTCTGCCGACCGGCGAGACCGCCGTACCCCGCGCCTACGGGCTCTTCCGGGAAGGGGAGATCCTGGCGCCCCTTCCCACCGTTCTGCGGGCCGGGAGTCTCGAGCCCGGGGTGACGCTCCGGGACACGCTCCGGCTCGTCCGCCTGGACGCGGCGACGGGCCGCCGGACCCGGGTCGCCGTGGCCGCGGGACCCGCGTGGCTGTGGACGGGCCGCCAGCAGCTGCCGCTCCCATTCACGATCAACCCCGGGGTGGAGGTGGAGGGAGAGTCGGTGCTCGTGACGAGCGGCCGGGACTTCCGGATCCGACGGTTCCGGGACGGCGAGGTGGTCGAGATCTACGGCCTCGACCGATCCCCTCGCCGGGTCTCCGCGGAGGCGATCGCGGCGTACCGGCGGTTCACGACCGAGTACGTGCCGGACGAGCGACGGGACGACTACCTCGCCCTGACCGACCATTCCGACCGTCCGGACTTCCTGCCGGCGTACTCGCAGCTCGTCGTCGATGACGCCGGCCGGACGTGGGCCCTCGTGTACTCCCCCGACTTCGGCGAGGCGGTCTGGGACGTCTACGATCCGGAGAGGCGGTGGCTCGGGCGGATCGACGTCCCCGACGGCCTCCAGCTCATGGAGGTCCGGGGGGGCTGGTTGTACGGAGTCTGGCGGGATGGGCTCGGGACCGAACATGTTCGAGCATACCGCTTCGACCCATCGCGGCCGGGAGCGGGAGAGGGAGCCTGGCAGGAGGAGGACGCATCGTGACCAGGGAGGTCGGGGCGCTCGACGTGGAGTCCGGGGCGATCGTCCCGAGCGACATCCCGGGCAGGGAGCGGTCCCTCATCAAGTGGACTTCGCGCACCGGAGCCTGGGGGCTCGGGGGCGCGTTCGTGCCCGTCATCGCCCTCAGCCTCGGCGCCCCCATCTCGGCGGCAGCCGCGATCACCGCGATGGCGGCCGGCTTCGTGGTGGGGGGGATCTCCACCGCGTGGGCCTCCGTCCTGGTCCGCCGCCGATGTCCGCCAGACGCCCGGGCCCTCCGGCTGGCCGCCACCCTGGGGGCGCCCCTGGGCGCGGCGTTCGCCGCAGTCGGCGTCTCGACCCTGATGGGCTGGGAGCTCGTCGGCCAGCTCGGCGGCCTGGGGTTGGCGGGCCTGAGCGTCGCCGTGGTCGTGCTCCTGGTCGGCGCCTTCGTGCAGGCCTGGAACCGGGCCGCCGAGGACGTGGAGGAGCGGCCCGGGAGAGGATGAGGTCCGACGAGTCCGGAGGTGGTGCCACGATGTACGATCCAACCGCGGAGCGGTGCTCCTTCCTGGCTGGACAGGTGCGGGAATCCCCGGAGCTGGGCGAAGAGCTGTTCACCTCCCGCTTCCTCGAGGAGGTAGGCGCGGACAGGGTGGCCGGGATGCTCGCCGCCTGCCACCGGCAGCACGGTCCGGTGGTGGAGGTCGAGTCGGTGGGCCCCCTGAGGCCGGGCGCGTGGGTGCTGAGGTGGCGCTACGCCGGGGGCGTACGCCAGCTCGTGCACGTGGCGGTGGAGGCCAGCCCTCCCCACCGCATCGCGTCGCTCCTCTTCGGCCCCCCGTGGGACCCCGACGACGTGGACGAGACCGAGCCGGCGAGGACCAGCTTCCGGCTTCCGTTCCGGGGCCGGTGGCACGTCACGTGGGGCGGGAGGACCCTCCAGGAGAACTACCACCGCAGCGCCGAGAGTCAGCGCTACGCCTACGACTTCTCCATCGTCCGCGGCAACGCCTTCTGCCGGGGCGACGGCACGCGGAACGAGGACCACTACTGCTTCGGCGAGGACGCCCTGGCTCCCGCGGCCGGACGCGTCGTGCGCGCCGTCGACGGCGTTTCCGACAACGTCCCGGGCCGGAAGAACGACGAACACCCCCTCGGCAACTTCGTCGTCGTGGAGCACCGCGAGAACGAGTTCTCGATGCTGGCCCATCTGAAGGAGGGCTCGATCCGGGTCGAGCCGGGAAGCTCGGTGGCGGCGGAACAGGAGGTCGGCGAGTGCGGC
>JASFUL010000205.1:0-8918 GCA_050050315.1 Gemmatimonadota bacterium | reverse complement strand
GCCCGCAGTAGACGCAGGCGTAGCTGCAGCGCTCGAGGGGGAGGTTGTGGACCTCGATTCCGCGACCGAATCTCCCCGAACGCACGGGCTCGGTGACCACCACGGGGTTCTCCCTGCACGGCGATGAAACGTGCATATGCACAATAACACCGCATCCGGCCCGCGTCCACGCCGGGGGGCGATCCGGTCAGCCGCCGGCGCGGTGGGTGATCGCGTCGTCGTCGGCTCCCTGGATCACCAGCGCGGCGTTCTCGACCAGGGCGCGGAGCACCTTCCCACGTCCCGAGGCCAGGAGGCGCTGGACCGTGCCCCGGGAGATGCCCATCCGCTCTCCGGCCGCCTGCTGATCCAGGCCGTCCAGGTCGCAGAGCCGCATGGCCTCGAGCTCGTCGAGCCTCAGCTCCACCGTCTCCAGGTCCGTCATCGGGACGCTGCGGGGCTTGAAGACGGTGTCTCCCTGGAACTCTCTGCAGATACGGCGCTTGCGTCGTCTCGCCACGGTCGGGGTCGTTCGTCGTCGAGGGTCGTGTGTTGTGCATATGCACAATGGCACGAGGGGGGCGGCGCGTCCAGGGTCCTTTCCCCGCCGGGGGTCGGCGCCGGGCGTCGACGTGCGGGTCCAGCGAGAAGGCGACCCGTGACGACGCGCGATGTACCACAATTAGAGTACGCTTGTACAAATAAACATGGAAAGCTAGATTTCCATGGCGGAAAGCTCAGGAGCGGAGGGAGATCCCCCAGGGCGCGGGAGGGGAGTTCGGGACATGGTCTCCGGGCGCAACCGATATCGCGCGCGCTACTACGACGCGTTCTCCCGGGTCTACGACCGGTTCGTGGCGCTGCACTCCCGTGACACCTCGGGGCGGCTCCGGGACCTGCTGGTCGAGCGCGCGTCCCTTCCGCCCGGTGGCCGGGCCCTCGACCTCTGCACCGGCACGGGTGCGCTCCTCCCGGGCCTCACCCGGCGCGCCGGCGACACCGGGTCCGTGGTCGGCCTCGACTTCTCCCGGGGAATGCTGGGTCGGGCGCGGCTGAAGTCGCGGGGCCACCCCGGGGTCGCCCTGGTCCAGGCCGACGCGTCGCAGCTCCCGTTCTCGACTTGTGCCTTCGATGTCGTGACCTGCTCCCACGCCTTCTACGAGCTACGGGGCGACGGCGCCGAGGAAGCGCTGTGCGAGGTGGGCCGCGCGCTCCGTCCCGGGGGATGCTTCCTCATGATGGAGCACGAGGTACCGGCGAACCCGTTGGTCCGCGTGCTCTTCCGCCTTCGCCTTCTCTCGATGGGCCTCCGCAGGGCCCGCGAGATCCTGGATGACGAGGAGGGTCTCTTCCGCCGACACTTCCGGTCCGTTCAGCGCCTCTCCACCGCCGACGGTCGTTCCAAGATCTTCATCTGCGGAGACCCGACTTGAGCCGCACGATGCTCCACCGCCGGTACCGCGAGCTGCACCCGCGCGGAGGACCGGCCGATGCACGTCGTCCCCTCCCCCGGGGCCTTCGAGGCAGCTCGTGCCGCCCGGGAACGACTCCGTAGACGCAGGGACGACACCACGAGGCAAGGAGATTCCCATGGCCCACATCGCCATCCTGTACTGCAACAGGATCCAGGATCATTCCTGTATCGCGTGCGCCAAGTGCCACAAGGGCATGGACGAGCGCGCGGGTGAATTCTCCCGGTACGCCGACGACGAGATCCACTTGGTCGGCATGACGGACTGCGGGGACTGCCCGGGTCTCACCGTGCCACGCGTGAAGCTCCTGAAGGAGGTGGCCGAAGGCCTCGAGCGCCCGATCGACGTCATCCACCTGGGGACCTGCATGAAGCTGGCGATGGAGACCGCGGAGTGCCCCATCGACTTCGACGACCTGAAGATGGTTCTCGAGCGCAGGTTCGGCTGCGAAGTGGTGCTGGGGACCCACTCCTACTGATCGGTCCTCCGGTCGGGCGCCCGGGCCATTCCGCGATCGCCGGGGCTACTCCCCGGACAGGGTGACGCGAGTGTCTACGCGGGCGGCTCGCACGGCGGGAACGAGGCACGCCGCCAGGGTCACCAGCACGACGGTGACGGCCGCCCCGACCACGGTGGCGGGGTCCGTGGCGGCCACGCCGTAGAGGAGACCGCTCAGGAGGCGGGAGGTCAGGAACACGCCCGCCGACCCCATCACCACGCCCACCGCCGTGAGACGCAGGCCCCAAGCGAGCACGTCCCCGACCAGGTCCGCGCTCGTGGCGCCCAGGGCCTTCCGCACGCCGAGCTCCCGGGCGCGCTCTCCGACGAGCTGGGCGACGATCCCGTATACCCCCACCACGGCCATGACCAGCGCCACGGCGGCGAACGCGGCCATCAGGACCGCCCGGAACCGCTCCGGCGTCGTGGTCCGGGCGAGCATCCGGTCGAGGCGTGCCACCTGGGGCACCGGCTGCCCGGGATCCACCTCCCAGACGGCGCGGCGGAGGGCGTCGTCCAGCTGCCCGGCACCCTCCCGCGCCCGGACGAGGAGCACCATGCTCCGACCGGTGGCGACCTCCACGGCGTCCCCGGGGCGTTGGGTGTAGGCGATGTGGAAGCCCGGTCCGGGCGCCGCGCGGAGGCCCGCGCCGCGCACGTCGGCGCTCACGCCCACCACGGTGATCCAGCGTTCCTCCCCCTCCAGCCGGAAGCGACGGCCCACGGGATCGACGCCCGGCCAGACCGCGCCGGCCATCGCACGGTCCACGACCGCCACCGACGGAGCGCCCCGGACATCCGAGGGGCGGAGCGGCCGGCCCCGCTCGAGGGGGATGTCGAGGGTGCCGAAGTAGTCGGAGCTCACCACGGAGTACTGGGCCTCGCGCGGTTCGCCCTCGCCCTCCACCATCAGGGATCGCACGGCGCCCGAACGGCGATGGGGCAGGTTGTTTGCGAGGGCGACGGACGCGACGCCCGGCACCCGGCCGACCTGCTCGAGGAGTTGGGTCTGGTACGATTCGAGGGTTGGAGCGTCGTCGTACCGCTCCCGGTCGGCCGCCAGGGGCACGGCGAGCACGTCGGCCGTGCGGAAGCCGGGATCCTCGCCGGTGAGCTCGAGGAAGCTCCGGACCACGAGGCCCGCCCCGACCAGGAGGACGAGGGTCAGCGTGAGCTCGCCCACCACCAGGGCCTGACCCATCCGGTGTCGCCGTCTCGACGCCGTGGCCGTCCGTCCTCCCTCCTTCAGGCTCCTCGCGGGCGACGTACGGCTGGCGAACCACCCGGGGATGATCCCGAAGAGGACCCCCGCGGCCAGGGTCACGGAGGCCGCGAACGCGGCGGTGAGGGCGTCGACCCCGACCGCGTCCAGGCGGGGGATGCCCGGAGGGGCCAGCGCCACGAGGAGGTCCAGCGAGAGCGCGGAGACGACGAGGCCGAGCCCACCTCCCGAAACCGAAAGGACGATGCCCTCCGTCAGGACCTGTCGGAGGACGCGGGCGCGAGAGGCGCCGAGGGCCGTACGCAGGGCCAGCTCGGTGTCGCGGGAGCCGGCCCGGGCCAGGAGGAGGGTCGCCACGTTCGCGCACGCCAGGACCAGGACGAGGGCCACGGCGGCCTGGAGGAGGAGGAGCGGCGCCCGGGCCTCCCCCACCAGATCCCGCTGCAGCGGTGCCCAGCGAAGCTCACCCCAGCGTCGGCTCGCGGCGATCTCCGGGTCGTTCTCCACGTGGCGGGCGGCCGCCGCCTCCAGCGCCTCACGGGCCCGCTCGGCTCCGCCCGGAGTGAGCCGGGCCACGGGGATGGCCCACGCCACGGATCCCTCGTCCAGAATGCCGGCGCTGAGGCGGTCCAGCCGAGCGGGCGTCCACACCTCCGGATCGTCCGTCCGGGGCGCGAGCTGACGGAACCCCGCGTCCAGGACCCCCACGACCCGGTGGGGGCGCCCGTCGAGGCGGACGGTGCGGCCCAGCGCTTCCCGGGGGTCTCCGAAGAGGCGGCGACCGGCGCCGTGGGCCAGCACGACGGTGGCCGGCGCCCCGGGCCGGGCATCGTCCGCCGTGAAGCCGCGGCCCAACGCGACCTCGGCACCCAGGAGATCGAGGAGGTCGGGCGTCACGACGGCGCCTTCCACCTCCGCCGGGTGCTCCCCGCCGGTGACGACGAAGCGGTGGGGGTAGAACCCCGCCAGCACCTCCACCCCGGCCGCGTCCCCCTCGAGTCCCTGGACCACCTCCGTCGGGATCCAGGGATACGGCGCGAGGACGACGAGCCGGTCCGCCTCGGGGTAGGGGAGGGGGTCGAGCAGGACGGTCCTCACGACCGTGAAGATCGTCGTGTTGGCGCCGATGCCGACGGCCAGCGTGATCACCACCGAGGCGAAGAACACGGGGGCGCGGCGCGCGGAGCGGAGGGTGAAGCGGATGTCCTGTGCCGCCGACCCCCACAGGTCGCCCGCGCCGGACCCGGCCCCCTCGCGCAGGCGCTCCCAGCCGAAACGGAGGGCGAAGGCGGACGTGTGCCACGCCAGCCAGACCGCGGCCCGGACCCGGCCCCGACGCTCCCGACGGCACCGGTACGACACCTCGAGGTCGCCGAGCAAGTCTTCGGCCCAGTCCCCCGGCACGACGCGGCGGAGGAGTCCCCGGACCAGGCGGATCACGAGCCCTCCAGGGTGGCCTCGATCCCGTCCCACATCTTCATCCGAGCCTTCCTGGCGCTGCGGAGGAGCTCCAGGCCCCGGTCGGTCGGCCGGACGAGGCGCCGGGGGCGACCCCGGGCCTCGTCGGGGGGCTCGCGGTGGCTCGAGATGAGCCCCGCCCGCTCCAGTCGCCGGAGGAGCACGTAGACCGACGACCTGGAGACGGCCCGCCCCGCGGTCTCCGCCAACTCGTCGACGATTCCCAGCCCGTACGCCTCCTCCCCGAGCCGTACCATGGCGAGGAGCACCAGCTCCTCCAGCTCTCCCAGCGTCTCCTTGCCCCCGCCCCCCTCCCCGGCATCCGTGTGCATGACCCATGATAACATCGTCACCATATAGGTGACAATGTCGTCATGGGTTCGCGAGGTTGGACCCTCCGCGCTCAGGGCTCCCTCATGGCGGCAGCGGGGTCGATCCGCGTGGCCCGGAGGGCCGGTGCGAGGCTCGCGACGAGCGCTACGGCCAGGAGCGCGAGCCCGACGCCCACGAACGTCGCCGGGTCGCGCACGCTCACCCCGTACACCAGGCCCTCCAGGGCCCGCCCCAGGAGGAGCGCCGCGCCGAGCCCGGCCACCACGCCGACGGTCCCGACCTTCACGCCGTGGGCCAGGGTCCCGCGCAGGATCCGGCCCCGGGAGGCCCCGACGGTCATGCGCACCGCGATCTCGCCGGTGCGCCGCACGGTGGCGAAGGCCACCACGCCGTACAAGCCGATGGCGGCGGTGGCGAGAGCCAGGAGCGAGAAGACCGAGCCGACGCGGGCGAGGAACCGGGTCGGGGCCGTCGCACGCGCGACGTGGGCCGCCATGGGCGTGAGCCGGGCGACCGTCAGGTCCGGGTGTGCGGCGGAGACCTGGGCGCGGACGGCGTCGGCCAGGGCGAGCGGATCGCCGGAGGTGCGGACGAAGAACGCAAGCTCCCAGCGCGGGCTCTGGGCGAAGGGCCAGAACACCTGGCCGGACGAGGGCAGGGCCGGCGAGCGGTCGCGCACGTCCTCGATCACACCCACCACCGTCGCCGGTGTCACGACGAACTCTCCGCCGGCGAATCGGGACGGCTCGAGCACCCGCCCTACGGCATCGCCTCCCGGAAAGGCTCGCTCGGCCATGGTCTCGTCCACCACCACGACCGGCGTTCCGTCGGCCCGGTCCCGTCCATCCAGCAGTCGTCCCTCCACGAGTCGCGCCCCGACCGCGGCGAGGTATCCGGGAGTGACGGCCCGGAGGTCCGCGAAGAACTCGCTGCGTGCCTCGTCCGGGGCGCTGCGCGGTGGGGCGGCCTCGGCCCAGTTGGCCCAGTGGTCGAACGGCAGGTGCGAGGTGGCACCGACCGCCCTCACGGCCGGGAGTCCGGCGAGGCGACGCTCCACCTCGTTCGCGAGCCGGGTCCGCTCGGCGTCCGTCGGGAAGACCCGGAGAGGGAGCGGGACCCGGAACGTCAGGGCGCGCCCCGGCTCGAAGCCGATGCTCTCCCGACCCAGGCTGCCCACGCTGCGCACCATCAGGGTCGATCCCACCACCAGGACGAGGCCGACCGCCACCTGCGCCGCCGTCAGGGCCTCGCGCAGGCGACGCCCACCGCGGCCGCCGGCGCTCGTAGCGCCGGAGCGAAACCGGAGCGAGGGATCCGCCGTCCGCAGCGCGAACAGCGAGATCAGCGCGAACGCGAGGGCCGAGAGCCCGGCGAGGGCGAGCCCGAATCCGAGGACCCGTGCGTCGAGGGGGACTCCCGCGGCCCGGGAGAGCCCGGGTGGACGAACGTCCCAGAGGGCCGCCGCCGTCAGGTGGCCCGACCCGACGCCCAGAAAGGCGCCGGCCAGGGTCACCAGGAGGCTCTCGGCTACGACGAGGCGGGCGAGCCCCGTCCGGGACGCCCCGAGGGAGGCCCGGATGGTCAGCTCGCGGTCCCGGGCGGCGGTCCGTGCGACGATGAGGCTGGCCACGTTGGCCGAAACGAGGACGAGGAAGAGGCCGACGGCCCCCACCAGAGCGAGGAGGACCGGCCTCGTGGCCCGCACCGCGTCCTCCTGCAGCGGTCGAACCGAGAGCAGGTCGCCCGTGCTCGCGAGCTCGGGATACACCGTGCGGGCGCGATCCCCCACCGCAGCCACCACTCGCGCGGCCTCCGCAGGACCCACTCCGGGGCGGAGCCGCCCGATCACCCGTAGGTAGTGCTGGCCCGCGGGCTCGCCGGCGAGGTTCCATGGGAGCGCGGCGTAGACGTCGAGGCTCGGCGGAATCGCGGCATCCTCGGGGAAGAAGAGGGTGAAGCCGCGGGGCAGGATCCCCAGGACCCGTACCGTCCTGCCGTCGAGGTCCAGGGCTCCACCGACGACGTCCTGATCGGCGCCCAACCGGCCGGCCCAGAACTCGTGGCTGAGGACGACCCCCTCCGGTCGTCCGGACGAACGGTCCGTCGAGTCGTCACGGTCCCAGAACCGACCACGCGCCGGCCGCGTCCCGAGGAGGTGGAAGAGGTTCGGCGTAGCGAGGGCGAGGGAGACCTGATTCACCCGCCCGTCGCGCCCGACCATGGAAGCGGAGGTCGCCCACACGCCGGCTACCTCCTCGAAGAGCCCCGGCTCGTCGCGGAGCATCTGGATCTGGGGACCCGTGAGGGGGACACGCACGAGGTCCGAAGCCGGGAACTCACTCCACACCGCGGTCAGGCGACCCGGATCGTCGTACGGCAGAGGTCGTAGCAGGACCGCGTTCGCGACGCTGAAGACCGCGCTGTTCACGCCGATCCCCACGGCCACCGAGGCCACCGCCGCCACGCTGAACGCCTTGTTGCGCCGGAGGCTCCGGCCGGCGTGCCGGAGCTCGGCCCAGGACGGCGCGAAGTGGAGGGCGGAAGAGCCCGCGAGACGGTCCGCCCAGGCGCCCGGGAGGCTCCGGGTGGTGTCGGCGAGCAGGACCAGCGCGAGGCGGACGCCAGCGAGGGGTCGGTCACGGAGGGCGCGGCGGTGCCATGCCACCACCTCCCACCACTCCTTCCCGAACCGCTCGCGGAAGCTTCGGGGGTAGAGCCGCAGGAGGAGGGACGGCAGGACGGGGCGATCCACGGCGAGTCCTTCAGGCCGTCCGGAAGGCCCGCTTCTCGCGCGCGGCCGCGACGAGCGTCTCCAGGTGCTCGGCCTCGGCGGCCAGAGCGTCCCGCCCCTCCTCCGTGATGCGGTAGTACCGGCGTCGCGGGTCGACCTCCTCGTCGTCGGGCGGCGTCCACTCGTCGATGAGGCGGTCTTCCAGCATCTTCCGGACCGCGTTGTAGAGGGTCCCCGGCCCCAGGCGGACCTCGCCGCCCGTCCGTTCGGACACCTCTTCGGCGATCCCGAGCCCGTAACGGGGCTCGTCGGCGAGGGCGAGCAGGACGTAGAAGTGTGTTCCCGCGATCGGCCTCGTGGTCCCCCTCGCTTCCTCCCCCACGTCCCCTCCCCTCGCTGGCGAATCGTCGATGTATCGTATTACGATATATCGAGTTTACATCCTTCGCAAGTCGGAGCGACCGGCCGGCCGCCGGGGGCGCGGCTCACGCCCGAGAGAAGAAGGAGAGGTGGGCCGGCGGCTACCCCGCCCCCCCGAACGAGGGGGGTGCGGCTTCGACCCCGGAGCCCCACGATGGATGGGGATCGGGTCCCAGCCGGAACACCAGCTCGCCGCCGCGCTCCACGAAGACCTCCGGCAGCCAGGGGCGGCGCCACGCCTGGCCGTCCACGGTGAGCCCCTGCACGTAGGGCGCGTCCACGGACGTGTCGGGAGCGCGGACGATGATGTCGTTGCCCTCGGGTCGCTCCACCACCGCCAGTGGGAAGAGCGGGCTCGACAGGAAGAGCTCGGCCCGCCCGGGGATGCCGGGGTACATCCCCAGGGCCGACCAGACGTACCACGACGACATGGCCCCCAGGTCGTCGTTGCCGGGGATTCCGTGGGGGCGGTCGCTCCAGAGCCGGACCTGGACCTCCCGCATGATCTCCTGGGCCTTGGAGGGCTCCCCCGTGTACAGGTAGGCCCAGGGGGCGCCGATGGTGGGCTCGTTGTCCATCTCGGCGTGCAGGCCGCCCAGCCCGGTGAGGGCCCAGTCGCCGTCGGGGGTGTGGAAGAAGGCGTCCAGGCGGCGCGTGGCCTCCGCCACTCCGCCCATGGCCTCCATGAGCCCCGCGACGTCGTGGGGCACCATCCACGTGTACTGCGCGGCGGAGCCTTCGGCGAAACCCCGGCTGGAGGACGGGTCGAACTCGGCCCACGTGCCGTCGGGGTGGCGGTTCCGGA
>JASFUL010000204.1:0-8944 GCA_050050315.1 Gemmatimonadota bacterium | reverse complement strand
TCCGCCCCCGCTCCGGCGAGGCACCCGTGCGTCGCATGGCGACGCGGTTTTCGGGCGGTGACCGGTCGACGACCCCTCGCGCCGACCGCAGCACCGTTTCGGGGCAGGGCCGGGTCGTTCCGGCACTCCGTTCCGGTCAGCGGCAAGCTTTTCCCGCCGCAGGGTGGTCGGGCCCGGGGACGGGGGCCCTCGGGGGCAGGAGTCGCTGCGGGCGGTCGCGCAGCGCACCGGGGGTTCGGAGCGTCGTCGTCGGAGGGGGGGAGGTGAGGCCGTCGGAGGGTCGGAGGGAGGGCTCTCTTCGCCGGCCGCGACCGCTCCTGGAGGGGGCTTGATGCCCCCGCGTGATGGGATTACAATTCAAAGCTCATTTTGAGACGCCACCTTGCGAGCCGAGGGTGGCACTTTCGTTTTGGCTCCTGCCCGACCTCGGGAGCCGGGCGGAGCCGGGGTCGGTCGGGCTCGGACGGTGGGGTACCGAAGCGGCCAACCGGGGCAGACTGTAAATCTGCTGGCGTAAGCCTACGGAGGTTCGAATCCTCCCCCCACCACTGGTGACCGGAAGCCGTGTTCAGGCGGGAGTAGCTCAGTTGGCTAGAGCATCAGCCTTCCAAGCTGAGGGTCGCGGGTTCGAGTCCCGTCTCCCGCTCTTCGAGGAACGCCCGGCACGCGAGCTCGGGAGGCCGCCTGCCGGAAGCTGAGTTCGGTGCTCCGATAGCTCAGGGGTAGAGCGCTTCCTTGGTAAGGAAGAGGTCTCGGGTTCAAATCCCGATCGGAGCTCTGGAAGCGGTCCGTCGCTGCGGAGGGCCGCGACCGGCGGAGTGCCGCTGCCGGGTCCCCCGGCCTACGGGCTCCGTGGCGCAGCAGCAGGGGTCGAGCATCGAGTCGAACGGCGGGCCGCGTACGGGACGCTCCCGACGGGGCTGATCACACCGCAGAGGAAAGCAATGGGCAAGGCGAAGTTCGAGCGGACGAAGCCGCACGTGAACGTGGGGACGATCGGGCACGTGGATCACGGGAAGACGACGCTGACGGCGGCGATCACGGAGGTTCAGGCGAAGAAGGGTCTGAGCGAGTACGTGTCGTTCGACAACATCGACAAGGCCCCCGAGGAGCGGGAGCGGGGGATCACGATTGCGACGGCGCACGTGGAGTACGAGTCGGACGAGCGTCACTACGCGCACGTGGATTGTCCGGGGCACGCGGACTACGTGAAGAACATGATCACCGGGGCTGCGCAGATGGACGGAGCGATCCTGGTGGTGTCTGCGGCGGACGGACCGATGCCTCAGACGCGGGAGCACATCTTGTTGGCGCGGCAGGTGAACGTTCCCTACATCGTGGTCTTCCTGAACAAGGTGGACATGGTGGACGACGAGGAGCTCCTGGAGCTGGTGGAGCTGGAGGTACGGGAGCTGCTGTCGGAGTATGACTTCCCCGGCGACGATCTACCGATCATCAAGGGGTCGGCGCTGCAGGCGTTGGAGAGCGGGGATCCGGAGGCCGCGGAGACGCAGTGCATCGCGGAGCTTCTGGAGGCGCTGGATCACTACATTCCGGAGCCGGAGCGGGACATCGATCGGCCGTTCCTGATGCCTGTGGAGGACGTGTTCAGCATCACGGGACGGGGGACGGTGGCGACGGGACGGATCGAGCGGGGGATCATCAAGCAGGGTGAAGAGGTGGAGATCGTCGGCATGGGAGCCGACAAGAAGACGGTGGTGACCGGGGTGGAGATGTTCCGGAAGCTTCTGGACGAGGGACGGGCGGGAGACAACGTGGGGCTTCTGCTGCGGGGCGTGGGGAAGGACGAGATCGAGCGGGGCCAGGTGCTGGCGAAGCCGGGCTCGATCACGCCCCACACGCGGTTCAAGGCGGAGGTGTACGTGCTGACGAAGGAGGAGGGGGGCCGCCACACGCCGTTCTTCGACGGCTACCGGCCGCAGTTCTACTTCCGGACGACGGACGTGACGGGGGCGGCGAAGCTCCCGGAGGGAGTGGAGATGGTGATGCCGGGGGACAACGTCCAGATGGAGGTGGAGTTGATCACGCCGATCGCGATGGACACGGAGCTGCGGTTCGCGATCCGCGAGGGCGGACGCACCGTCGGCGCCGGCGTCGTGACCGACATCATCGAGTAACCGACCCCCGCGCGGGCCCGGGGCTCTCCGACGGGAGCCCCCGGCCCGACCGCGCCGCGGACGCGGCGGGGTGGGGGACGAACACATGAGCAGCACGGCCGCCGCGGCCCCGGGCCCGGCGACCGCGACGACACGAGCGCAACGCTCACAGGACGACGAGATGGCCGACAGGATTCGGATCAGGCTGAAGGCGTTCGACCACTGGGTGGTCGATCAGACCGCGGCGGACATCGTGCGGACGGCGCAGAAGACGGGCGCCAGCGTGAAGGGGCCGATCCCGCTTCCCACGAAGCGGGAGCGCTGGACGGTGCTCCGCTCCCCGCACATCGACAAGAAGAGCCGCGAGCAGTTCGAGCTGCGTACGCACAAGCGGCTCATCGACATCGTCGACAGCCGTCCGCAGACGATCGACGCCCTGACGAAGCTGGATCTTCCGGCGGGCGTGGACGTCGAGATCAAGGTCGACTGACTCCGTCGCGTCGAGCCTCCGGAGGGGGGCTCCGACGGGCGGCGGAGTCGGCGGTCGGTATCATCCGAAGAGAGCAGGCGAACATGGCCGGAATCATCGGAAGGAAGATCGGAATGACACGGGTCTTCGACGAGACCGGGGCACAGGTCCCGGTCACCGTCGTCGAGGCGGGTCCGTGTCCGGTCACCCAGATCAAGACCGGGGAGCGGGACGGCTACAGTGCCGTCCAGCTCGGATTCGGGAGCAGGAAGGAAAAGCACGCGACGAAGGCCGAGGTCGGCCACGCGGCGAACGCGGGTCTCGAGCACGCTCCGCGCCTCCTCCGGGAGTTCAAGCTCCCGGACGATGAGGAGCTGGAGCTCGGGCAGGAGCTGACGGTCGCCCAGTTCGAGGCCGGCGACCGGGTGAAGGTCACCGGGACGAGCAAGGGACGGGGCTTCCAGGGCGTGGTGAAGCGCCACGGATTCGCCGGCCGACCCGGCGGTCACGGTCACCCGATGTCCCGGACCCCGGGATCCATGGGCCCCGGGACCGATCCTTCCCGCGTCATCAAGGGCAAGAAGCTGCCCGGGAGGATGGGCGGGGCCCGGACGACCATCCGGAACATGCAGGTGGTGAAGGTCGACGGCGAGAGGAACCTCCTCTTCATCAAGGGCGGGGTTCCCGGCGCACGTGACAGCTACGTCATGATCACCAAGTGAACGCCATGTACAAGGCGCGCTACTACAAAACCGACGGCAAGAAGGGACGGGCCCGTCCGCTGCCCGACACCCTCTTCGATGGCGTCGTGAACGAGCCGGTCCTCCACCAGGTCGTGAAGGCCTACCTGGCCAACCAGCGGCAGGGGACGGGCTCCGCCCGGAACCGGGCGGCCGTCCGGGGGGGGAGTCGCAAGCCCTGGAGGCAGAAGGGCACCGGTCGCGCCCGTCAGGGCACCATTCGCGCGGTCCAGTGGGCGGGGGGAGGCCGGGCCTTCCCGCCGATCCCTCACTCCTGGCGCGTCAAGGTCCCGCGGAAGGTGAAGGCGCTGGCGCGGCGGTCCGCCTTCAACAGCCGGGCCGAGGAGGATCGCGTGATCCTCGTGGACGCGCTCCAGCTCGACGGGCCGAAGACACGGCTCGTCCGGGAGTTCCTCGAGGTGCTGGAGCTGGCAGGCTCGAAGGTCCTCTTCCTGACGGACGGGCTGCGCGAGACGTTCTACCTGTCGGCGCGGAACCTCCCCGACGTCGAGGTGAGGCCGTTCGGCGAGGAGTCGGCGTACGACGTCCTGTGGGCCGACACCGTGGTGATCGAGCGCGGGGCCGTCGACGCGCTCGCCAAGAGCGAGTCCGAGGAGGCCGAGGCATGAGCAGGGCCCATGACGTGGTGATCCGACCGCTGATCACCGAGAAGACGACGCGCCAGATCGACGAAGAGAACGTCTACACGTTCCTCGTGGACGAGGGCGCGAACAAGATCGAGATCGGCCGGGCCATCGAGAAGCTCTGGGACGTGGACGTCAAGAAGGTCCGCACCATGCGCTACGCCGGGAAGTTCCGCCGAGCGTTCCTGGGGCGGATGGCCGGCAACTGGCGGGATATCGGACGCGGACCGTCCTACAAGAAGGCGCTCGTCGAGCTCGCCGAGGGCCACCACATCGAGTTCTACGAGGTGGGCTGACCATGGCGATCAAGAAGTTCAAGGCGATGACACCGGGGACCCGCTTCCGTTCGACGGTGCAGGGGAGCGAGATCACCCGCAGCGAGCCGGAGCGCTCCCTCGTGGAGTCGAAGGACCGGAGCGGCGGGCGCAACCACCACGGGCGCATCACCATGCGCCGGAGGGGAGGCGGCCACAAGCGGAAGTACAGGAGGATCGACTTCAAGCGCGACAAGATCGGCGTCCCCGGTCGCGTGGCCGAGATCGAGTACGACCCGAACCGGTCCGCGAACATCGCCCTGATCGTGTACGCGGACGGTGAGAAGCGCTACATCCTCCACCCGCGGGACCTGAAGGTCGGGGACGAGGTGGTGGCCGGACCGGGGTCGGACATCAAGACCGGCAACGCCCTGCCGCTCGAAGAGGTCCCGCTGGGCACCACCGTCCACAACGTGGAGCTCAAGCCCGGCAAGGGCGGCCAGATGGCGCGCTCGGCGGGGTCCGGCGTCCAGGTTGTGGCGCGGGAGGGGCGGTACGTGACCGTGCGCCTCCCCTCCACCGAGGTTCGCCGCGTCCGCCGGACGTGCATGGCCACGATCGGACAGGTCGGCAACGTGGACCACGAGCTGACCTCCCTTGGCAAGGCCGGCGCCAACCGCTGGAAGGGGCGTCGCCCCAAGGTCCGCGGCGTGGCCATGAACCCGGTCGACCACCCGCTGGGGGGTGGCGAGGGCCGCTCGTCCGGTGGGCGGCCACCCGTCTCCCCGTGGGGGAAGCGGGAAGGCAAGAAGACCCGGAAGCGGAAGAAGAAGTCGGACAGGCACATCGTGCGCGGCCGCAAGCGCGGCAAGTCCACGAAGTCGTAAGGCGGGGGAGAGACCATGCCACGCAGCATCAAGAAGGGCCCCTACATCGACGAGAAGCTCCTCCTCAAGGTGGAGGCGATGAACGCCCGCAACGAGAAGAAGGTCGTGAAGACCTGGGCCCGGGCGTCCACCATCTCGCCGGAGTTCGTGGGGCACACCGTCGCGGTGCACAACGGCAACAAGTTCATCCCCGTGTACATCACGGAGAACATGGTCGGCCACAAGCTCGGCGAGTTCGCGCCCACCCGGCTCTTCCGGGGGCACGGGGGCAAGCTCGCCGACAAGCGGTCGAAGATACGGTAGGCGGGGAGCGAGACATGGAAGCCAGGGCGATCGCCAAGCAGATCCGGATGAGCCCCCGGAAGGTCCGGCTCGTCGTCGATCTCATCCGGGGGAAGAGCGTGAACGACGCGTACGCCATCCTCCAGTTCTCGAAGAAGGCCGCCGCCGAGCCGGTCGGGAAGACACTGCGCTCCGCCGTGGCCAACGCCCAGTACAAGGCCCAGGACGACGGGGATGTCCTCGACGTCGACGAGCTCGTCGTCCGGGAGGCCTACGTGGACGAGGGGCCCACGCTCCGCCGCTGGCGCGCCGCCGCCATGGGCCGGGCCGCCCCCATCCGGAAGCGCACGAGCCACATCACGGTCGTGGTCGACCGCAAGGAGAACTGAGGCAGGCCATGGGACAGAAGACACATCCGACGGGCTTCCGACTCGGCATCATCAAGGACTGGAAGTCCCGCTGGTACGCGGAGCGGAACTTCCCGGAGCTCCTCCGGGAGGACGAGACCATCCGCAAGTACCTGCACCGGCGCCTGGGCCACGCGGCCGTGAGTGCGGTGGAGATCGAGCGGAAGCCCAGCAAGATCGTGATCAACATCCACACGGCCCGGCCGGGGGTGGTGATCGGGAAGCGGGGCTCGGAGGTCGACAAGATCCGGGACGAGCTGAAGATCCTCACCGAGAGCGAGATCTCCGTGAACGTCGAGGAGGTCAAGCGGCCGGAGCTCGACGCGCGTCTCGTTGCCGACAACGTGGCCCATCAGCTCCGGCAGCGGATCAGCTTCCGGAGGGCCATGAAGCGGGCGGTCCAGAGCGCCATGCGGGCCGGCGCCGAGGGCATCAAGGTCCAGTGCGGCGGTCGCCTCAACGGGGCCGAGATCGCCCGGACCGAGTCGTACCACGAGGGGCGGGTGCCGCTGCACACGCTCCGGGCCGACATCGACTACTCGCAGCTGACTGCCAAGACGACGTACGGGACCATCGGAGTGAAGTGCTGGATCTTCAAGGGCGAGGTGGTGGAGGAGCGGCGTGGCCGTACCTACTCCACCGGGGCGTGACGGGACCGCGACCCACCGCGTACGGCAGCCACCACGGATGTGTGTGAGAGAGGATTAGAGCGATGCTATCGCCGAAGCGCGTCAAGTACAGGAAGACCCACAAGGGCCGGATGACGGGCCACGCCCAGCGTGGAAACCTCGTCTCGTTCGGGGACTACGGGCTCCAGGCCACGGAAAGCGCCTGGATCACCAACCGACAGATCGAGGCGGCCCGTGTGGCCATGACCCGGCACATCAAGCGTGGCGGGAAGGTCTGGATCCGGCTGTTCCCCGACAAGCCGGTCACGCGGAAGCCCGCGGAGACCCGCATGGGGAAGGGGAAGGGAAGCCCCGAGGGCTGGGTGGCGGTGGTCAAGCCCGGCAGGATCATGTTCGAGCTGGAAGGCGTGGCCGAGGACGTGGCCCGGAGGGCCATGCAGCTCGCCTCCGCCAAGCTTCCCATCAAGACGCGCTTCGTGGTGCGGAAGAACCAGCTGGCCACGCGGCCGTAGCGACGGAGCGACCAGATGAACGCCGAAGACATCCGGGAGTGGGACGACACGGAGATCGAGGCTCGCCTCGAGGAGCTGGAGGAGGAGCAGTTCAGGCTGCGCTTCCGCAGCGCCACGATGGAGCTCGAGAACCCGAGGCTCGTCCGGCACATCCGGCGGGATATCGCACGAATGAAGACGATCCTCCGCGAGCGGGAGCTCGCCGGGGAGCGCGAGCAGAACGGCTGAACCGGGACACGACCATGGCGAAGAAGGAAAGCGAAGAGCAGCCGGTAGAGGCCGCGGTGCCCGCGGACGAGGCCGGCGAGGCCGTCGAGGCCGTCGAAGGGACGGCCGACACACTCGAGGGGAATGGCATGGGCGAGGCCTCCGAGCGCGGGGGCCGGGGTTCGCGCAAGTCCCGGATCGGGGTCGTGTCGTCCGATCGGCAGGACAAGACGGTCACCGTGAAGGTGGAGCGCATCATGGCGCATCCCCTCTACGGGAAGCGTGTCGCGCGGACGAAGAAGTACCACGCCCACGACGAGAACAACGAATACAAGGTCGGTGACACGGTCCGGATCAGCGAGACGCGCCCGCTCTCGAAGACGAAGCGGTGGCGGGTGATCGAGCTTCTCGACCGGGCCGAGTCCGAGTAACCGACCTCACGGAGATTCGAGCGATGATCCAGCAGGAATCGGTCCTCCGGATCGCGGACAACACGGGGGCGAAATCCGCCCTCTGCATTCGCGTCCTCGGCGGCTCCAAGCGTCGGTACGCACGGGTCGGCGACGTGGTCGTCGCGACGGTGAAGGACGCGATCCCGAATGCGGGCGTGAAGAAGGGCGAGGTCGTCAAGGCCGTCGTGGTGCGGACCAGCAAGGAGATGCGTCGCCGGGACGGGACCTACATCCGGTTCGACGACAACGCCGCGGTCCTCATCAATCCCCAGGGTGAGCCGCGCGGCACGCGCATCTTCGGCCCGGTGGGCCGTGAGCTCCGTGAGAAGAGGTACATGAAGATCGTGTCCCTCGCGCCCGAGGTGCTGTAGAGACGATGGCCAAGAACAAGAAGCACAGGATCGTGAAGGGCGACCGGGTCCGGGTGATCCGGGGTAACTTCCGGGATGCCGAAGGCACCGTGATCCGGATCCTGCCGAAGCGGGACCGGGTGGTGGTCGAGGGCGTGAACGTCCGGACCCACCACAAGCGGCCCAGCCAGGACGACCCCGAGGGTGGCATCGTTCGTCACGAGGAGCCGATCCACATCTCGAACGTGATGCTGGTCGACGCGACCTCGGACGAGGCGAGCCGGGTCCGGATCCAGACCGAGGAGGACGGGACCAAGGAGCGGATCGCCGTGAAGAGCGGCAACCCGATCCCGAAGCCGCGTTGACGCGGCGTTCCGCGAACAGGACCTGAATCGTGGGACCGCAACGGCCCACGGCAGTCAGCAGAGAGCGAACATGGCGGAAGAGAACGGAAGCAAGCCCAGGCTGCTGCGGCACTACCAGGAGGTGGCGAAGCCGCGGCTCCAGGAGCAGTTCGAGTACGAGAACCCGCATCAGATCCCGAGGGTGGAGAAGGTCACCCTCAACGTCGGGGTCGGGGACGCGGCGAACGATCGAAAGCTCCTGAACAGCGTGGTGGACGAGCTGGCCACGATCACCGGACAGAAGCCGGTCGTGACGCGGGCCCGCAAGTCCATCTCGAACTTCAGCCTGCGACAGGGTATGCCGGTGGGTGCCTCGGTCACGCTCCGGAGGGAGCGGATGTACGAGTTCCTCGACCGGCTCGTGAGCGTCGCGATCCCGCGCATCCGGGACTTCCGGGGGCTTCCGACCCGGTCGTTCGACGGGCGCGGCAACTATACGATCGGGGTGAAGGAGCAGATCATCTTCCCCGAGATCGATTTCGACAAGGTGAACCGGGTCCACGGGATGGACATCACGGTGGTGACCAGCACGGACAAGGACGACGAGGCCTTCGCCCTACTCACGGCGATGGGCTTCCCGTTCCGCGGCG
>JASFUL010000203.1:0-8974 GCA_050050315.1 Gemmatimonadota bacterium | reverse complement strand
CAACCATCTTCCCGTCTATCTGGGGCTCGGACGTTCGGACCCGATGGTCCCGTTCGCCGACGCCGAGAGCGCGCGCGACATCCTGCTGGAAGCCGGCTACTCGGTCACCCTCCGCGGCTTCGAGGGCGGCCACGTCCTGCCCGACGCGGAGCTCCGGCGAGCGGTGGACTGGCTCGTCGAGGTGGATCGCAACCGGTGAGGGCAGACGGGGGCGGTTCGGGAAGGGCCGCTCGGGCCGCCGTGGCGGGTGCGCTCCTCTTGTTCGTGCCATCGGGACTCGTGGCGCAGGTGTGCGACGGCGCCGCCCAGGACAGCGTGGCGGTGCTGGAGGTGGCGCGGGGGATCATCGCCGCCGACAACGCCGGCGATCTGAACCGGGTGCTGGCGCACTACGCTCCCGACGCCGTCCTGCACCCTCCGGGCGAACGTCCGGTCACGGGCCTGGGAGCCATCCGGCCCCGGTACGAAGGCCTGTTCGCGAGCTACGCCCCGGACATCGCGTCGGAGATCGAGTCCGTCGGGGTGTGTGGGGAGCTGGCCGTCGTGAGCGGCCGGAACACGGGCTGGCTGAGAGGTCTTCATGGTGCCGCGGACCGGAGGCTGGGCGACGCCTTCGTCATGGTCCTCGGACTCCGCGAAGGGGAGTGGAGGATCACCCGCCTGATCTGGCATCCGGACGGGACCTGACGGGACGGCTCGCCGACGGGATCGGGGCATGAGGGTGCGGTGGGGAGGACGGAGGACGGATCAGCATCGGAGGACACGGTGAGCGTCGAGCTGTATCGGCAGGAGGGGCCGGACTTCCGGTCGGTCAGGGTGAGGATCGAGGGCGACGAGCTGATCCTCGACACCCAGGACACGGGTGCGGTCACGGAGAGCGTGTGGGGCGACACGGACTACGAGTTCTGGACGTCCGTCCGGCGGGAGCACTGGGGAGAGCTGCTGGTCGCGCTGATCGTGGAGTACCTGTCCGGGCGTCCGGACGCGACGGACCGCCTGCGGGACCTCTGCCGGGAGCACGAAGTGCCCCACGTCTGGGACAGCTGGGTGTAGAGCGCCGTGATTTCCGCCCGCCCACGAAAGGCCCGGAGACGCCCGAGACCAGGGCTGGATGGGACGGCGAAGCGGGCCCTCCAGGCCGTGAACGCCCTCTTCGCTCTCGCCACGGTGGCGCTCGGCACGACCCAGGTCGTCACGGGCGTGGAGAGCCCCCTGTACGCGGGCCTCGAGCTGCCCGCTTCGCCGGTCCTGGACAGCAACCTCCGGTTCTTCGGCGGCCTCGGGCTCGGACTCGGCCTGGTGCTGCTCTGGGCGACCCCGCGGATCGAGCGACAGAGCCGCGTCTTCGGGGCGGCCTGGTTCTGTGCCTTCGTGGGGGGCCTCGGCCGGCTGGTGTCGTGGTCGCTGGTCGGCGCGCCTTCCGCGCCGTTGGCGGCGTTCACCGTCGTCGAGATCGTCGGCGCGCCGCTGCTGATCCTCTGGCAGCGGCGGGTGGCCGGAGCGGTGCCCGGGACGGTTCGCTGACAGCGGTCCGGGAGGCGCGTCGGCCGGGGCGCCTGGCCCTCGTCGCGCTCGGTGTCCTGGCCGTGGCCCTCTCGTCGAGGGTGGCCGCGACGGTGCCGGGGTCGAGCGTGCCGCAGAGCGCCCAGACGCTGGTGGTGCTCCTCGTCGGGGCGCTGCTCGGAGCCCGGTTGGGCGCGGCGACCCTGGTCGCGTGGCTTCTCGTCGGCGGGCTCGGGGCGCCCGTCTTCGCCGGTGGCGCGTCGGGTTGGGAGCACCTCGTCGGGCCCACCGCGGGGTACCTCCTGGGATTCACGGTCGCAGCCGCGGCGGTGGGACGACTCGCCGAGCGGGGTCTCCTGCGCCGGCCCGCACCGGCCCTGGCGGTGATGATCGGCGGTCACGGTGTGATCCTGGCCCTCGGCTGGGCGAGGCTCGCCGGGACCCTGGGGCCGACGACGGCGTTCCGGCAGGGTGTGGCGCCCTTCGTGGTCGGCGGGGTGCTGAAGTCCCTCGCGGCCGTCGCGGTGGTGGTCGCGGTCGCGAGGGTGAAGGGGGCCTCGTCGCTCCCGGCGATGGAAGACTGACACCGGCGTCGCGTGGAGGCGGGGGGGAAGGCTACAATGCAGGTTCCCGGTGGGCGCCGGGAAGCGACGATCGACCGTGGACACACGACAGACGAGGGTGCGATGAAGCCCGTTCGGAACAGAGCCGGAGTGATCCTGAACACGGCGGTCCTGCGCGACACCCAGATCGTCGGCGAGTCCGTGCTCTGTCCCGGCTGCGGCGAGAAGACCTTCGACCGGTGGCCCGACGGCTGGGAGGAGCACGCGGCCCGGCGTTGCGCCGCACTCGAGTCGACGGAGGCGGCGGAGCGAAGGGCGGAGTACAAGTCGAGGTTCCGGAACCTGTTCGAGGGCTGACACCATGCCGGACTCGCCCTTCTTCTCCAGTCTGGAGGCCGACCGGATCCTGAAGCGGGCCGCGGAGATCGAGGGGTCCGAGGAGACCCGCCACCTCACTGCGGAGGAGCTGCGCCTGGTCGCCCGGGAGGCCGGCTTCGGACCGGAGGCGATCGACCGTGCCATCGCGGAGGCGCGGGAGGCGGCCAACCCGGCCGGTCGGCGCCCCCCCGTCCGGAAGCAGGGGCTCATCATCACCCAGCTCTCCACCGTTCGCGAGATCCCCATCGACGCGGGCTCCGAGCAGATCATGAGGGCCGTGAGGCTCTTCCAGCCGTACCACGACGGGCCACCCCAGGTGAAGCTCGCGGAGCGGGAGGTCACCTGGCAGGACCGCCGGGGGATCCGCTTCAGCGTCACGTCGGCGGCGGGCGTCACCGAGATCCGGGTCGGGCTGTCGAAGCTGCTGGTGCGCAAGGGACGCTGGATGGGGCGGGTGAAGTCCGCCGCGGACCGCCTGGAGACGCTCGTGTCGCTGGTGGCGGGGCAGGCCGGTCGGGGGGCGAGGTTGCGCCCGGGCCCGCCGGGCACCGATCCGTCGGCTCAGGGGGTGGAGCCGGGGGGGTGAGGGAGGGGAGGCCCAGTCGAGGAGTCCGACCCCCTCGACGACCTGCGAGAGGCGGGGCCGGAAGCGTGGCCGAGGGGGAGTGCCGCCGCACCGTGCGGTGGCCGGTGAGGCTCCTCCTGGGTCGGGTGCGGCATCCGTGAGGCACCCGGCGCTGGAGGAGACCGATCATCGACCGTGGCCGCTCCCCGACCGCAGCTGGAGCTGGCGTCAGTCGTGGGTCGATCTCCTCTTCGCCCACTGGCCCGTGCCCGCGTCCGAGCTGGCGCGTCTCGTGCCCCGGGGGCTCACGCTCCAGGAGTGGGACGGCTCGGCGTGGCTCGGCGTGGTGCCCTTCCGCATGACCGGGGTCACCCGCCGCCCGCTGCCCCCCGTCCCGGGCCTCTCCGCCTTCCCCGAGCTCAACGTCCGCACGTACGTCGAGCGCCACGGGAAGGCGGGGGTGTGGTTCCTGAGCCTGGACGCCGGGAATCGTCTGGCCGTCCACGTCGGACGGACCCTCTTCCATCTCCCGTACCATCACGCCAGGTTCGACGTGAGCGGGACGGCGGAATGGATCGGCTATGCGGCCCGACGCACGGCGGGCGACGTCCGCTTCCGAGCCTCGTACGGGCCGCGGGGAGAACCGTACCGGGCCCCGGTCGGGACGCTCGAGCGCTGGCTCACCGAGAGGTATTGCCTGTTCGCCAGGTCGTCTTCCGGGCGGATCCTCCGCACGGACGTCCACCATCGGCCGTGGCCTCTGCAGCCGGCCGAGGTGGCCATCGCCGACAACGGGCTGGCGGCGGTCCACGGTATCCGCCTTCCGTCCCGTCCCCCGCTCGTGCACTTCAGTCGGCGGCTGGACGTCGTGGTTTGGTCCCCGGAGGAGTCGTGAGGCCGGAGGTTGGGATCCCGGCGCCTCCGGACGGTCGACGCTTCGTCCGCACCTCAGCCCTGGACGATCATGGTCGAAGCGACGGTGAAGCACCTCGGAGACGCGTACGCCCCGGCGGAGATGGCTCGGCGGGTCCTCGACGTGGGAGTGGCCAAGGCGCGACTGGCCGTGCCCGACGCCCTCGCCCTCGCGGTCCTCGCCGGCGCGTTCATCGCCCTGGGGGCCGCCTTCGCGACCCTGGCGATGACGGATACGGGGATGGGCTTCGGCCCGACCCGGGTCCTCGGAGGCGTGGCGTTCTCTCTCGGCCTCATCCTGGTGGTGGTGGCGGGGGCGGAGCTCTTCACGGGCAACAACCTCGTCGCCATGGCGTGGGCGAGCCGGCAGATCACGACGGGCCAGATGATGCGGAACTGGGTGCTCGTGTACCTCGGGAACCTGGTGGGTGCGCTGGGCACCGTCGCCCTCCTCTTCTGGACCGGAACCTGGCTCGCGGGCGACGGGGCCGTCGGGATGAACGCGATCCGGATCGCCGCGGCCAAGTGCGAGATCGGCTTCGTCGAAGCGTTCACCCGGGGCGTCCTGTGCAACGCGCTGGTCTGTCTCGCGGTCTGGCTCTGCCACTCGGGGCGGAGCACGACGGACAGGATCCTCGCGATCATCTGGCCCATCGCGGGATTCGTGGCGCTGGGCTTCGAGCACAGCATCGCGAACATGTACTTCATCCCCCTCGGCATCGTGCTCGGGGCCCGGACCGATCTGCTGGCGGGGGTCCCCGACGGGTCGGCGCTCGCCGGAAGCCTGAACCTCTCGGGCTTCGCGTCCAACCTCATCCCCGTCACCCTCGGGAACATCGTCGGGGGCACGCTGCTCGTCGCGGGGATCTACTGGTTCGTGTACCTGCGACGGCACGCCGAGGAAGGCTGACCCGACGCCTGGGCCTTCGGGAACCGGGCGGGGAGACCCCCCACGACCGGACCGCCACCCACCACCGGACGGAGGAGAGCGACGGATGACGGCAGGCGAGCGTTCGACGGGCACTCCAGGCCCCGGGGTCGGGGCGACGCCGAGGGTCCGGCCCGCCCGGGAGGCCGACGGGGCGGCCCTGACGAGCCTGGCCCGTCGCTCGAAGGCGGCCTGGGGGTACCCGGAGTCGTGGCTCACGGAGTGGGAGTCGGCGCTGACCCTGGCCCCCGCGTACCTTCGCGAGCACGAGGTGTTCGTGGCGGAGCTGAACGACGAAGCCGTGGGGGTGGTGGCCCTCGAGGTCGGGCCCGGGGGGGCCGAGATCGGCCACCTCTGGGTGGCGCCCGAGCACCAGGGGAGGGGCGTGGGGCGCACCTTGATGGAGCGCGCCGTGGCTCGCGCCGGAGAGCTGGGCCAGGCGTCGATCCGGATCGAGTCGGATCCCAACGCGCGGGGGTTCTACGAGCGACTGGGGGCCATCCCGGAGGGTGAGGTGGAGGCGCCCGTCGCGGGGCAGAGCCGGTGGCTGCCGGTGTTGAGGCTCTTCCTGTAGGCCCGCACATTGGAGACTCCGGAGCCGGAGCCCAGATCGTACGGGGGTGGGCATGAACGCGGACGTCGAGGCCATGCTGGCCAGGCGACACGACCAGGGAGCCGACTACTGGTCGACGCCGGATGGACGGCTCTACAAGGGCAGCCCCTTCAGCACGCTGACGTCTCTGCTCGTGCTCCACGAGCTCGGCGTCCCGGCCGGCCACGAGGCGGTCCGGGGCGGGATCGCGCTCATCCTCGACGCCTGTCGGGACGACGGGCGCATCCGGTTGGCCCCCGGCGCGCCCCTGTATCCCTGCTACACGGCCGAGGCGGCGCGCGTCCTCTGCCGCTACGGGCTCGAGCGGGACGAGCCGGTCCTCCGGACCGTGGGCTACCTCCTCGGGTCGGTGCACGAGACGGGGGGGTGGCGCTGCAGCTTCACGCGCTTCGGCAGGGGTCCCGAGACGGAGCTCGCGAACCCGGGGGCCACGCTGTTCGCCCTCGACGTCCTGCGCTTCCACGAGGAGCTCCGGGAAGGTCGGGACGACGTGGACCGGTCCGTGGAATCGCTCCTCGACCACTGGGAGGTCCGCAGCCCCGTCGGCCCGTGCCACTACGGGATCGGCACGCTCTTCATGCAGGTAGAGTTCCCCTTCCTGCGCTATAACCTGTTCCACTGGGTGTACGTCCTCTCCTTCTTCGGGCGGGCCCGGGAGGACCGACGCTTCCAGGAGGCCCTGGAGGTGCTGGGGGAGAAGAGGACCGCCGAGGGCGAGATGGTGGTGGAACGGCCGCACCGCCGATTGAAGGACCTGGACCTGTGTGCGGAGGGACGTCCGTCGGTCCAGGCCACCGCGCGCTACGGGGAGATCGAGGAGAACGTGGGAACGTGATCGGCGCGGCGCTGGGGGCGCGGCTGCTCCTCTCGGGACTGCTCCTCGCATCCGGGCCGCAGACGTTGCAGGCGTCGTCCCTCGGGCGTTTGCTGGACGAGGTGCGGGAGGAGGTCGGTGCGCCGGGCGCGATCCTCGGGGTGATGACCCACGACGGCCCGCCCATCGTCGTCGCGAGCGGCGTGGCCGACCGGGAATCCGGCAGACCGCTCGTGCCCGAAGACCCGTTCTATCTCGGCAGCGTCTCCAAGACGTACACGGCCGCCACCGTGCTCCGCCTCCGGGACGCCGGCCGCCTCTCCCTCGACGATCCCCTCGCCCGCTTCCTGCCCGACTTTCCCCGGGCCCCGGACATCACCGTGCGCCAGCTGCTGGCCCACACCAGTGGCCTCAAGGACTTCTACGGCTATCTCTACTACCGTCCCGAGCGCGGTGAGATGGTGGAGCTCGTGACGAGACGGTGGACCGAAGAGGAACTCCTGGAGCTGGCGGGTGGCTTCGGTCACTGGTTCGAGCCCGGCACCGACTGGTCGTACAGCAGCACCAACTACTACCTCCTCGGGGTCGTGGTGGAGCGGGCCTCGGGGCGGACCCTCCCGGCGACCTACCGGCACGGGCTGTTCGAACCGCTCGGGCTCGACGGAACCTGGCTCGCGTGGCACGAGCCACCCCGGGGCACGCCACCCACCGGGTACCTCGGGAAGGTGGAGGGATGGGAGCACTCGGCCATGTTCGGAGATCTCGGTCCCACGACCGTCCTGGACCGGTCGCCCGTCGAGTGGGGAGCGGGGGGGCTCGTGGCTCCCGCCGCCGAGGCGATGCGCTTCCTGGACGCTCTCATGCACGGTGAGCTCCTCTCCCCCGGGTCCCTCGATGCGATGACGACCTTCCAGAACACGGCCCCTCTGGGTGTGCGGGAGCCCGGTGCCGCGGACCGTGGACAGCGCGAGGGGTACGGACTCGGGCTCGTCAGGATGAAGCGCGCGGGGGTCGACCTCCTCGGGCACGGTGGACTGTTCACGGGTCACACGGCGGGGCTCTGGCACGCCCCGGCCTGCGGCATCACGCTGGTCCTCTACTTCAACCGGGGCTTCGTCGATCAACGAGCGGTCCTCGACCGGGTGCTGCCCGTGGTGTGCGACGGGGGCGGGAGCGTGACGACGCCATGACCACGAGACGTCGCCGCACGGTCCCGCGGGACGAGGCCGGGAAGCTGATCGCCGGGCTCCGGGAGCGGGGCGCCACGAAGATCCGGAGGCGCCCGACCGGTCGCCGCGATCGGGTCGAGGTGCTGTGGGAGCCGTCCGAGCTGGACCGGCGGCGCGAGGCCGAGATCCTCCGTCTGTACCGTCCGATCCTCGCCCTGGCGGCGCTCACGCTCGTCGTGGTGGTGGTCGCCTTCCTGGTGGCGGCGTGGCTGACGGGGTAGCGGCCGTGGCGCGGTCCCGGGGACCCCTGGTGGCGAGCCTGCTCCTCGGGATCGCCGCGTGCTCCGGACCGGGCGAGCGGCCCCCGGGGTTCTCGGTGGAGGACAGCGCCGGCGTGGCGCTCGCGCGGAACACGGGAACCGGCACACGGTGGCTGGGCCTGGAAGAGACGCTCCGCATCGGCGAGGCCGACGGACCGCCGGCCCGGAGACTCCACCGGGTCGGGGGCGTGTACCCGGGGCCGGAGGGGACGCTCCTGGTCGTGAACGACCTGGCGGCCGTTCGGGTGTACGGGCCCGACGGCGCGCTGCTGAGGGAGCTCGGCGGTCGTGGCCCCGGCCCGGGCCGGTTCCAGGTGCTGACCCAGGCGGTGCCGGTCGACGGCGGCGTGCTGGCCACGGACCTCGGGCTCCGGCGGCTCACGCGCCTGACGAGGGAGGGGGACGTGGTGTGGACCACCGGGTGGCCGGAGGAAGGCGGCTCGGGTGTCGGGCTCGTGCGTGTCGGGGACCGGGTGCTCCTCGAGACGCGGCGCGCACCCGAGGGGCTGGAGCCGGGCGCCCTCGGCCGGGTCACGGGAGAGTACTGGGAGATCGGCCTGGAGAGCGGCCAGCTCACCGGACCGGTGCTCTCCCTTCCGGCGGGCACGGCCATGCGGGTTTCGGGGGGGCTCCATCCCCCGCCCCTCCTCGACACGACGGACGTGCATCGCGTGGCCGGGCCGGACCGCGTCGTGGGAGCCGTGGGAGACGGGTACGCGGTCGAGGTCCGCGCGTGGAGCGGGGAGCTCCTCCGTCGCGTGACGCGAGACTTCGATCCGGTGCCGGTGACCCGGGAGGACCTGCGCCGGTTCGACGAGGCGGTCGAGCGGGCTCCGGGAGGGCCGACGGAGCGGGCGGTGCTGGAAGCGGCCCGTCCGCGCGTGGCCCACGTCCCGCCGGTCGAGCTGGTCATTCCCGTCCAGGAGGGGGGCTTCTGGGTCCAACGCCGTGACCTGGCCCGGGATCCGTTCGGGAACGCGCTGGCCCGGCGGACGGAGGGCGACGGGGCCGGCCCGCTCGAGGGTCGGGTCTTCGAGTACTTCGACGACGTCGGTCGGTACGTGGGCTCGGTGCGTCTCCCAGATCGCTTCGCGCCCCGGCACTGGACCGCCCGTCACGTCGTCGGCGTCCTCCGGGACGAGGCCGACGTCGAGCACGTGGTGCGACTCCGCCTCGTCAGCGGCGAAGGGTGACGGCCCGGGACGGGAC
>JASFUL010000202.1:0-8976 GCA_050050315.1 Gemmatimonadota bacterium | reverse complement strand
CCATCCCGAGATGCACGACCGGATCAGCGCGTACCTCAACTACGACAACGGGACCGGCCGCATCCGGGGCATCTGGACGCAGTCCAATCCGAAGGTGATCCCCATCTTCGAGGAGATCCTCTGGCCCTTCCGCGACCTGGGGGTCGTGGCCGTGCGCAACGGCGACACCGGCGGCACCGACCACCTGGCCTTCGACGCGGCGGGGATCCCGGGTTTCAACTTCATCCAGGACCCCATCGAGTACGGCATCCGGACCCACCACACCGAGCTCGACACCTACGACCACCTGGTGCTCGACGACCTGAAGCAGTCGGCCGTGGTCGTGGCCGCGACGATCTACCACCTGGCCATGCGTGACGAGATGGTCCCACGCAAGGGGGACGAGGCGATGAGCGACGGGGGCCGCTGACGGTCCTCGCCTCCGGGTCGCGACCGAGGCGCGAGCGGGCCGGCCGACAGCATCGGCCGGCCCGTTCGTACGTAACGGCACGTTGTTCGACCCTCCCGACCCGAGCCCGCGTCGTGCATCGCCCTCCATCCGCGGCTTCGCCCGCGCACCGACCTCGAGGACCCGTCCCCCTCCACACCCGCACGCTCTTCGCGGCCGCCCTCCTGCTCCTCACCCCCGCCTGCAGCACCGACGCCACCGAGCCCGACGATCCCGGGGACCTCGAGGTCGCGACGCTCGAGGCGCCGATCCCCGTGTCGGCCGCGGTGCTGCGGCTCGAGGGTGTCGCCTCCGTCGCGATGGAGGAGGGAAGGGTCTTCACCCGTGCCGACGGCGCGGGTCTCCGGGCCGTCTTCCTCCTCGACCGGCCGGGAACGCTGGCCTTCACCTTCGACCCCTCGGACGGCGGGGCGGAGCCGTCGGCCACGGTGATCGAGGTCGCGGACGAGGGCGACCGGATCGTTCCCTCGACGGAGGGCTATCGTGTGCGCTTCGGCTCGTAGGGCGCTCGTGTGGGGGTCGCTCCTCCTCGGCGGTCTGGCGGGGCCGGCCGGGGCCCAGGACCTCGAGATGGAGGCGTTCGTGCGGGGTCGGCCCCTCCCCGCGGCGTACCACGAGCGGGTGGCGAGGGCGCCGGAGTTCTTCCGCGTCCGCTCCGGCTGGACCGCCCGGGGGCTGGCGGCCATGGCCGACGGCGAGTCGCTCGAGGGCGAGCTGCCGCTCCTCGTGGTGCCCGCCCTCTTCGCCGACTCGCCCGAGCCCACGGTCCCGGCCTCCGAGATCGCCCGGATCTTCTTCGATGGCCCGTACGAGCCGGGGACGCTGGCCCGCTTCTTCGCGGAGCAGTCCCGGGGCCGCCTGACGCTGAGCGGTGGGGTGGCACCCTGGGTCCGGAGCGAGCTGACGGCCGCCGAGGTCCGGGCCGGGAGCTACGGCCTGGGAGACGACGCACGCACCGGCGAGTTCCTCGTGCAGATCGTCGCCGCCGCCGACGCGTCCATGGACCTGCGCGCGTTCGACAACGACGGTCCCGACGGCGTGCCCGACAGCGGGGACGACGACGGCGTGGTGGACGCGCTGGTCGTGGAGTTCCTCGAGGCTCCCCTGACGTGCGCGGGCCAGGGCCCGACCATCTGGGGCCACCGGGCGGCCGTCAGCGGCTGGACCGGCGAGCCCTACCTGTCCGACGACGTGGGTCACGGCGGCGAGCCCATCCGGGTGGACGACTACATCGTCCAGCCCGGCGTGTTCTGCGACGGCTCCCTCTCCACGGTGGTGGTGGCGGCCCACGAGCTGGGCCACATCCTGGGCCTCCCGGACCTCTACGACGGCACCGAGGGCCTGCTCGCCAGCCAGCGGAACTGGGTGGTGGGGTGCTGGTCGATCATGGCGGCGGGGCAGTGGGGCTGTGGTCCCGCGCTGGCCCAGGGGCGCTGGGACCGGCCGCCCCACATGGGTCCATGGGAGAAGGCGGCCCTTGGGTGGCTGCCCGAGCTCACCGTCGCGGACGAGGGTCTCGACCTGGAGTATGAGCTCCGGTCCGTGGAGAGCTCCGGCGAAGTGCTCCGGGTGGACCTGTCGGCGACCGAATACCTGCTCGTCGAATACCGGGACGGGAGCGGCTTCGACCGGAACCTCCCGGCCACGGGCATCCTCGTCCACCACGTCGACGAGACCCGTCCCAGCGGGAACCGGCGGTGCCGGACCTGCCCGAGGCGCTACCTGGCGGCGCTGCTCGAGGCCGACGCGAACCGGAGCCTGCTGATCCCGGAGGGGCAGGGAGGGAGCCGGGGCGAGGCTGGCGACATCTTCCGCGTGGGCCAGCCGGGGCGTGTGACGAACGCGACCGACCCGTCGACCCGCCTGAGCTCCGGAGCCCCCTCCGACGTGACCATCTACGACCTCCGAGTGGAGGACGGCGTCGCCAGGGTGCGACTCTCCACGAGGGTCGTCCCCATCGAGCGGCTGCTCGGCCCCTTCTTCGGCGACGGCGCGGCACCCGACGCCGAGGAGGCGACCTACCTGGATCGGCTGGGCAACGGGAACGGGCGCTACGACGTGGCGGACCTCCGCGCCTACCTGGCGGAGCACCCGAGCGTGACGGCCCGGGTCGAGGGCCGATGACCGGGCGAGCGCCGACGGCCGGCACGCGCCCTTGCGCGCCGCCGGGATGGGCGCGTCGGGTCGTGCTCCTGCTGCTCGCGGCGGCCGGCTGCTCCACCGGACCCACCGAGCCGGTGATCTCCGACGACCTCGTCCTGGCGTTCGTGAGCCGGCGGGACGGCAACGACGAGATCTACGGGATGGAGGCGTCCGGCGAGGCGGTCAACCTCACGCGTCACCCGGCCGAGGACCGAGGTCCGGTATGGTCGCCCGACGGAAGCCGGATCGCGTTCACCCGTGGCACGGAACCCACCCGGGAGGTCCACGTGCTGGACCTGTCCAACGGGACCGTCCGGAACGTCTCGAACCACCCGGCGGACGACGCCCATCCCACCTGGTCCCCGGACGGACGCCGCCTGGCGTTCGTGAGCGCCCGGGACGGGAACGAGGAGATCTACGTGGTCGGCGTGGAGGGGGGCGAGCCGACGAACCTCACCCGCCACCCGGCGCCGGACCGGGATCCGGCCTGGTCGCCGGTCGGCGACCGGATCGCCTTCACGTCGGCGCGGGGCCTGCGGGCGGCCATCTGGGTCGTCGCCGTCGACGGGGCCGACCTCGCCCGGCTGACGCCGGGCTCCGACGCCGACCAGGTCCGGCCGGTGTGGTCACCGGACGGGGGCCTCGTCGCCTTCGAGAGCAACCGGGACGGGGCGTCCGAGATCGCCACGGTGCCGTCGGGGGGCGGCCAGGTCCGCGTGCTCGCGGCCGACCCCGCCTTCGACGTGCACCCGACCTGGTCTCCCGACGGGCGCCGGCTCGCGTTCCTCTCCACCCGCAGCGGATCGGACTGGGACGTGTGGATCGTGGCGGCCGACGGCACGGAGCCGCTCCGCCTGGATGCCAGCTCGGGGGGACGGGAGGCCGGACCGGTGTGGTCGCCCCGCGGTGGCGAGATCGCGTTCGAGAGCCGGCGGAACGGCAGCTGGGACGTCTTCGCGGTCCGACCGGACGGGACCGGCCTCCGCGCCGTGGCGACCGATCCCGCCAACGAGGGCTCGCCGGCCTGGCGACCGTAAGCGTGCCCCGCGGCCGTAGCGGTTCGGCCGACCGTCGGCGATCCTCCACCGATCGCGGCCGCTCCCCCTACTCCGACGCGAGCGTTCGAGCGGGGTCGACCCGGGTGGCCCGCTGGGCCGGCACCCAGGCGGCGAGGGCGCCGAAGGCCAGCAACACGCCCGCCCCCGCCGCGAGCACGAGCGGATCGCCGGGCTCCACCCGGAACAGGAGGGCCTCGAGCCACCGCCCTCCCATCCAGGCGACGCCCAGGCCGAGGACGGTCCCCGCGACCGTCATCGCGGCCGCCGACCCCACGACCATCCCCCTGACCCTGCCCGCGTCGGCGCCCAGGGCCATCCGGATCCCGATCTCGCGCCGCCGCCGGGCGACCGCGTTGGCGAGCACCCCGTACGTCCCCACGGCCGACAGCGTCAGCGCCAGCGCGGCGAAGACGCCCATGAGCGCCGTGGCGAACCGGTCCTGGGCCCGCACCGAGGCCAGGAGGTCGTCGAAGGGCCTCGCACGGTAGAGCACCAGCTGGCCGTCGATGGCCCGTAGCGCCTCCTCGATCCGGGAACGCAGGGCCGCGAGGTCGGCGCCTCTCGAGGCCCGCACCGTCTGGATGAGGGCCCAGTTCCTGTTGTCCGCGAACTGGGCGTGGGGGATGTACGTCTCGCGGGCGACGGAGCCGCGCGGGTCGTGGGGCACGTCCTCCACGATGCCGACGATCCGGCGGGGCTCGCCCCCCACCTGGATCGTCCGACCGATCACGTCCCGGCCGCCGAACACCTCCTCGACCAGCGTCCGGTTCACCCACACCACGTCGGGCCCTTCCGGGTCCAGCGAGGTCAGGTCGGCGCCCCTCAGGACCTCGATGCCCAGCGCCCCGAAGTAGTCGCCCGCCACCACCCGCACGTCGGCCCCGTACCAGCCGTCGTCGTCCTCCAGGCGGTCGGGGTCGATGGCGAAGCTCCACGTGTGGTAGCGGCCGTTCACCGGGAGCCAGGAGGTGGCCCCCGCCGCCACGACGCCCGGAAGGCTGGCGACGCCCGCCTCCAACCGCTCATGGAACGCGGCCCGGTCCGCCCCCGAAGCGTACCGCGCGTCGGGGAGGTGGACCTCGAAGGTGAGGACCCCCTCCGGCTCGATGGCGAGATCGACGGACCGGAGCTTCGCGAAGCTCCGCAGAAGGAGCCCCGCCCCGACGACCAGGACCACGGCGACCCCGACCTGGGCGACCACGAGGCCGTCGCGCACGGTCCGCACCCGCCGGTCGTCGGTTCCCCCGCGGCTCCCGCCCCGCAGGATGTCCGCCGGCGAGGCGCCGGAGAGGCGGAGGGCCGGGGCCAGGCCGAAGAGGACCAGCGAGAGGGTGGTGGCGACCAGCGCGGCGACGAAGACCCGTCCACCGAGCTCCGGCACCACGAGGGGAGGGAGGGCGTCGGGGGCCAGCGCCGGCAGGAGTCGCACCCCGAGCCATCCGACCAGCACGCCGACCGCGCCTCCGGCCACGGCCAGCATCCCGCTCTCGACCAGCAGATGGACGACCAGGCGCCCCCGGCCGGACCCCAGCGCGCTCCGGACCGCCAGGTCCTTTTCGCGTCCCAGGCTCCGCGCGAACACCAGGTTACCGACGTTCACGCAGGCGCTGAGCAGCACCAGGGCCACGGCCCCGGCGAGCACCCAGAGCATGGTCGTGCGGCTCGAGCCCACGACGTCCGCCCGGAGGGGAACGAGGCCCATCCCCCACCCCTCGGCCTCGGGCCGCGCCTCGATCAGGGCGGCTACGCGCGCGTCCACACGGGACCGTGCCTCCGCGAGGGTGAGCCCGTCCCGGAGGCGCGCCACGCCCGACAGGTAGTGGTTGCCCCACTCGTTCCGGCCGCCTTCCCGCAGGTCCTGGGGCACCCAGAGGTCCGGGGGGGTGCCGAAGGGGTTGGTGAAGCCCGCCGGCATCACGCCGACCACCTGCAGGGCCGCCCCGTCCAGGCGGAGCGTCCGGCCGACGACGTCCGGGTCGCCGGCGAAACGTCGTTGCCAGAGGTCGTGGGAGATCACGGCCACCGGCGAGGCCGGGCCCCGCCCGATCTCCTCGCTCGATCCCAGGACCTCTTCCGGCAGGAAGGTCCGACCGAGGATCGGCTCGACCCCCAGCGTCTCGAAGAGGGCGTCGTCCGCGTACGAGACGACCACCCGCTCGGGGGCGTCGCCGTCCGTCAGGTCCCCGCCCGTCTCGCGGTACGTGTAGAGGACGCCGAAGGACTGGAATACCTCGTCCCATGCCTCGTAGCGGAGCACGGCGGGCGCCCGCAGATAGTTGAACGACCCGTCCGCCCCCTCCCAGTCGGCCGTCTCGTAGACCCGGACCAGCTCGCCGGGGTCGTCGTAGGGAAGGGGCGCCAGCAGGGCCGCGTCCAGCACGGTGAAGACCGCCGTGTTGGCGCCCACGCCCAGCGCCAGCGTCGCCACCACGACCGCGGTGAACCCCGGCGTCCGCACCAGGCTGCGGACGGCTCGCCGCGCTTCGGTCCAGAGCTCGTGTCCCGTCATCCCCCACCTCCCCGATTCCGTTCGTCCCACCGCAGCGCCGCCGGCCAGACCCCCCGCGGGGCCACCGGGACGGCGCGCCTCATCGATCCTGCGTCCGGCCTCGACGGGGTCGCCGAAGCTCTCGACCAGCTCCCGGGGGTCCCGTCCCGCGGCCAGCCCGTCCTCGAAGTGCGCCCGGAGGTCGGCCTCCACGTCGGCCCGCACCGACGGGGGCAGATCGGTCGCGTCCAGCACCCGTCGGATCGTCCGCTCGACGAGGGGAGGGAGCGCGGGGCTCACGGCGACGCCTCGCCGGGGCGTGGCCGGGCGCCGGGGCCCGGCTCGATCCCCAGCCGGCGGAGCGCCTCGACCAGCGCCTCCCACTGGCTCCGCTGCCCTTCGAGCCACCGCTCTCCCGCGGGCGTCAGGCGGTAGTACTTCCGCTTCCGGCCCGAGGGCGCCGTCCGTCGGACCGGCTCGACGTAGCCGCGGTCCGCCAGGTTGTAGAGCAGGGGATAGACCGTCGACTGGCCCAGCTCCAGCAGCCCTCCCGATCGATGCTCCAGCGCCTCCACGAGCTCGTAGCCGTACATCTCGCCCTCACGGAGGAGGGTCAGCACGGCCAGGGGCGCCGCCCCGCGGATCCACTCTCGCTCGAGGTTCACGGGGCGCCCCCCGGGCCGATGGAGATCGATCCGTCGCGGCCCAGGTAGTCCCAGCGACCCGTCCATCCGTCCTCCGTCGGCTCCAGCTCCATCCGCATGACCCCGTGGGGTCCGGTGCCGAGCAGGAGCAGGCGCCCGGGGTGGCGGTCCACCAGGACGATCCGGATGGGGGTCTGGTCGTCTCCCCACTCCAGCACGCCCCGCGTCCCTCCGCCGTCCCAGAGCCGCAGCGTGCCTTCGACGTCCCCGCTCCCGAGCGTTCCCGACACCGTCCACGCGCCCGCCAGCTCGGCGTCCAGGTAGGCGTCGGACCGCCCGCCGTGATCGAGGACGAAATGCGCCAGCGCCTCCGCCTCTTCCTCGAAGAGAGGGGCCGTCGCTCGGTTGGCCGCCATCGCGACGACCACCCCCTGGTCCGGATAGGAGAGGAGGAAGGCCCGGGCTCCCTCCGAGCTGCCGCCGTGGTGGACGACGCGTCGACCCGCGCCGTCCTCGTCCGGCCGGAAGCCCATGCCGTACCCGGTCCTCTCCCCGGCCAGGTCCCGCTGGGACGTGAAGAGCGACGCCACCCCCGCGGAATCGAGGAGCTCTTCCTCGAGGAGGGTCTCGCCGAACCGCACCAGGTCTTCCGGCGTCGAGAGGAATCCGCCTCCCGCCCACTTGTAGCTGTTGTCGGTGAACGGAGCCGGCACGAGACGGCCGTCCCGGATCTCGTAGAACGAAGCCCGGCAGGGGACGACCCTCGTCACGACGTCCGGGCCGGTGTGGGTCATCCCGGCGGGCCGGAAGACCTCGCGCTCCATCCACGTCAGGAACGGCTCGCCGGCGGCCCGCTGCATGAGCGCGCTGAGCAGCACGTAGCCGTACGTGGAGTAGCTGTACTCCCGCCCCGGCGGGGCGACGAGCGAATCGTCGACGAAGAGGTCCAGGGACGCCACGACGTCGTCGTAGTGGTCGTAGCGGATGCCCTCGCCGTCGCGGTAGTGCCGGACTCCCCCCAGGTGGCCGGCCAGCTGACGCGGGGTGGCGGTGGCCACCGGGCGCTCGGCGAGGGAGGGGAGCAGCGTGGCCACCGACGCGTCGAGGTCCAGCCGACCCCGCTGGGCGAGGAGCGCCGCGCCCGCGGCCGTCAGGCTCTTGCTGATGCTCCCGATGCGCCACCGAGTCAGCGGGGTCGCGGGGCTGCGCGTCTCCAGGTCGGCGACGCCGAAGGCCTCGGAGAAGACGACGCCCCCGCCGTCCCCGACGGCGATCGCGAGCCCGGGCAGCGACGACGTCTCCCGGAGGGACTCGCCCACGAGGTGGATGGCGCGGAGGCCTTCGTCGGACGGGTCCGGGGTCCCGTCGGTCTCCTGGGCCGGCGCCGGAGCGCCCCAGGCGAGCGCCGTGAGGACGAGCCCGACCAGGGCGGGCCGCCGGAGGAAGCCGTGTTTCGGGGACGGGTGGCAGGGGCTCGTGGGGTTCCGTTCGGGCACGCCGGGTCTCCTCGTCGAGATCGCGATGGTGAGTCCGTAAGCTATGTACCACATAGTATGCGGTACAGGGCTTCGTCCAGGAGATGAGACGGCGTGGGGGGTCGGATGGTTGGAACGGTCTTCGTATGTTACCGCTCCATGGCCGATGCCTCCTCCCCCGCGTTCTCCTTCCGCCTCGACCCCACCGGCTCTGCCGGTGACGCCGGGGCGAGCGCGAATGCCGCTGCCCGGGCAGGCGTGTTCACCACGCCCCACGGCGAGGTCGAGACCCCGGTCTTCATGCCGGTCGGAACGCTTGGGACCGTGAAGGCGATGGCGCCACACGAGCTCGAGGAGCTCGGCGCGTCGATGATCCTGGCCAACACCTACCACCTCTACCTGCGGCCCGGGCACGAGCTGGTGCGCGACCTGGGAGGCCTCCACGCGTTCATGCGCTGGGACGGGCCCATTCTCACCGACTCGGGGGGATACCAGGTCTTCAGCCTCGCACACATCAACGACGTGCGGGACGAGGGGGTGGAGTTCCAGAGCCACATCGACGGCTCCCGGCACCTCTTCACCCCCGAGCGCGTGATGGAGATCGAGCGCACGCTGGGGGCGGACGTCGTCATGGCGTTCGACGAGTGCCCGCCGGGCGGCTCGTCGCGCTCCGAGGCCCGGGAGGCGAACGAGCGGACGCTCCGGTGGCTGGAGCGGTGCC